>NZ_JBTGVF010000005.1:0-54736 GCF_054343435.1 Mycoplasma sp. 5370 | reverse complement strand
TTAATAAGGCGAACAAAAAAACTTAACCTAATGTTAAGTTTTTTGTCCCACTTTATTTTAGTATTTTTTTCTTTTGAATTAATACTTTTATCTTCGACTCAGCCAGTAGGTTCTGGACTTCTTAAATTTTCAAAATATCTTTTGTTTAGCAATCTATAAAATTCAAAATTTACATTATCATGATAAACTAGTTCATAATTTTTTTCATTGTTTTTTGCAAACTGTGGAGTTGTAATATAAACTATAAATTTATCATCGAATAATTTTTTTGGGAATTGATTTTGTAAAGAATTAACCAATTCATTAACATTAGTTTCTGAATTAATATTAGAATACTTTTCATTATTTTTTAGTTCATATTTAAGCAGATCTAAAAAATCATTAAATTCTTCCAAAGAAGAAAAATAATTATTTTGTAATTCATAATTATCAAATACAATATTTGAATAAAATACAGGTTTTTCCTTTATTTTGGTTTCATCATATTTTCATTCAAATTTTTCTTCTTTAATTTCCATTTTTTTATCTATATTTACTTTTTGTTCTTTTTGTATTTGATTACAAGAAATAAAAGAAGTTGTTGAAATTGTGGTTAGCAAAACTATTTTAACTACTTTTTTAATTAATGACATAATAACTCCATATGCATAACTTTAATTATATTACTAAATTATAACATTTATTCATTTTATTTTATTAAATTAGCTAATTTTATTTATAAATATTCAAAAAATAGTAAAAAATTATTTTTTATTTAGTTTTTCAACTTTATCTCAATAAATATGATTAATATTGTTTTCTTGAAAATGGTGTAATTTATCATTAATGGAATCATCTTCATTATAAGTTTTATAATCATAATAAATTTTTAAATTATTGAATATAACGTCTTTTTTATCAAAAATAAAAAATTTCATAATTTTGTTTTTAGATTTTTCTTCATTACTGATATTTTCACTAAGAATGAGTTGATCTATCTTTTTTTCTTGTTCATTTTCTGATGAATATATCGTTGGTGCATTTTCTGGTTGTTGATAATAGTCTTTTTCTATTAATCTATAAAACTCAATGTTGATATTATCATGATAAACTAATTCATAGTCTTTTTCCTTATCGACAATAAATTCTGGTGTTGTAATAAAAACAACAAATTTATCATAAAAAAGACTTTTAGGAAATTTTTCTTGAAAACTTTTTGTTATTTTTCTAAGATGTTCTTCTGTATTTATATTTGAATATTTTTCATTAGTTTTTATCTCGTTAACTAGAAGTTTTATAAAACCTTCCATTTCAAAAGTGTTAGTAAAAAAGTTATTTTGAAGTTCATTATCACTCAAAATGACATTAGAATAAAATACAGGTTTTTCCTTTATTTTGGTTTCATCATATTTTCATTCAAATTTTTCTTCTTTAATTTCCATTTTTCTAGTGTTTTCTCCTTGATTATTTTTTCAAATTCCTATTGTTTGATTGCAAGACACCATAGAAAATACATAAAATGCAGAAATTATAGGAATTACTATAATTTTTTTAATTAATGACATAAGATAACATTCCTTTTACTATTTCCTTCATAGGTGACTGATCAGGAATATAAACTTTTATTCTATATTCTCCATCACTTAACACTTTAAAGTTTATAAATTCAATGTTAGTATATATATTTCTTGAAGATGCAACCACTTCCCATTTATTAGTTTTTTTATTAAAGAATTCTAAATCTATATCTACGTCTTTTGGAATAAATCAAGGATTTGAATTTTTTAATTTTTCGTAATCTGAAGAATTTCAATAATTTTTATATTTTTTCAATATTGAAAATTTATTTATTAAATTATTATTTGTTTGAAGATTATATTCTTCTTTTTTCTTTAGATATAAAGAATATTTTTCATCAAATTCTTTTTTCATATTTTCTCATTCTTTAAATTTTTTTAAATATTCTAGTTCATCAATAATTAAAAAAGGATTAAAAAGTTTTAGAAAAAAATTAACTTCTTCTTTTTTAGGCGGTGTGTAATAATCACTTGGTCTAAGGGGTTGAATAGGTTCTTTTATTTTTTCTTCTTCATAACCTGCATTAAATAATCAAGCAATAGAAATTGAAACATTGTCATCTTTTTTTAAATTTATGTTAAATATTTTTTCCTTAAAAAATTCAGCAAGTGAAAATGAGTATAAATTTTTAGTTGCTCTTTTGATTTTTTGGTAGTCGATTAATCCTATTCCGTATTTTTTATTAAAATTATGAACAAATGATTTTTCATATTTATTTTTTGAATTTCAATAAGAACCACTACCTAAAATAGAAAGTATCGATTCGGGTTTATTTATTAAATCAGAATTATTATTCATTATTATATTTGCCAATACTCCAGTAACTAACGGAGAAGAAAAAGATGTCCCACTTGAAAATGAATTTTCTGACTTGAATTTATAATTTTCTCCCGGAGCGACAACTAAAGGTTTATTGAATATAATATCACTAGCATGACCTCATGAAGAAAAAGTAGATACTGAATCTCCTTCTATGTTTGTAGATCCAACTATTACTGAATTTTGTGATAATTTTGTTCCATCTACAAAATGAAAATCCTTATTTTCTCCATCATTTCCAGAAGAAAAAACATTAATAATTCCATATTTTTTAGTTATAAAATCTAAATAATAAGAATAGTCATTGTAATATTGATTCTTTAAAAAATCATTAACATCTTTATAAATGTTTTGACCATTTTTATAAAAAATTCTACCATAACTATGATTAATAATTTTTACACCATTATCAATCATTCATTCCATTCTTTTTATTCATTTGCTGAATTCGTTTTCGTTCTCATCACCTTTAAAATTTGCTGCATAAATAATTGAATTTGGATTTAAACCATATTTTTTATCAGCTATTATTCTTGCTACTGAATCTGCGTGTGAATATTCTGTTCCTTTATCATCTTTATCAAAATATACTATATTTTTAAAATGTTTATAATAAGGTGTACTATCCACTTCCATTACACCAATTTTTATAGGTTGCTTATCAGTTTCATCTCCGTTTGACTTTTCAAAATGAATAGTTTCTTTTTGTTTAATCAAAAAATCTTCTGTTGAATTGTTTTCATTTTTTGATGCATTATCATATGAAGAAGTCAATCCTTCTTCAACTATTAATTTATTTTTTAAATTGAAAAATTTTAATTTTATCACTTTTGGGTTTGATATTATAAATATAATATCTGACAAAGAATTTTTATTCAATTCAAGTTTAAAAAAAACTAAATTGAAGTATTTTCTAAAATTTATTTCAATAATTTTTTTTGTTTTCAAAAGGAGATCCTTAATTTCTTCTTTTGAATTTTCTTCGAAAGTAATAGATAAATTAAATGAATTTATTTCCTTTTCTTTTGCAAAATCATTTAAATCTATTTTATCAAAATTTTCTAATAAAACTCTATAGTTTATATTTTGATTTTCCTGATTTTGTGCAACTAGTACAGTTGGAATATTTAGCATACCAACTACATCGTTCAATAATTTTAATGACATAAAACCTCCATTTTATATATCTAAATTATATCATTTATTCATATTGTATCAATATATTACAAAATTTTATTTATAAAAATTCAAATATTTTGTTAAAATGTCTTGACTTTTTTACCTTTTTTAATAATTTATTTTTAAGCTGTCATCTCTCCTTAAAAAACAAAATTAATAAAGCAAATAAAAAAAACTTAATCTAATGTTAAGTTTTTTGTGCCTCTTTAATTAGTGGTGTTTCTTTATTTTTTAAAACTGTTTTTTTATAAATTCTCTAAATTCTTTATAAGTTAAGAATTTGCTTTTTACTTCTAAATTATTTAATTTATCAATTGAAAATAATGATTTAGAAATTTTAAAAGAAGTATAACTGAAAGTAGGTCAAAAATACTCAGTAGTTTTAAAAATAGGTTCTTCTTTATTTTTGCTCTTTAAATATGAATAATGTTCTAAATCTGCGGAATTAAAAATTAATTCATTTTTTATTTTTTGTGCTATTGAATAATAAGGAATCCCAATTTCAAAATTATTTATCTTATTAAAATCTAAATCTGAACTTTTATATAAATTTTGAAAAGTAGCAAATAAATCTCTACTTTTAGCAAAATTATTATATATACATATATTATACTATTTACTTATATTTTAAATTGAGATTATTTTAATAATATAAAAAATACTGCTTATAAATATTCAAAAAATAATTCACAATTTTCTTTATTATTTTTTAAAATTATCTTCTCTTAATTCAAGTTCATCTCTAAATATTGAATTGTAATGTGGCAATTGAAATGCATGGGCGTCACTATCAACATAATTAGTTTTAGCATCAAAAGTTTCATTTAAATAAGTAATTTTTAAGTTGTTAAAAATAAAATCTTTTTTATCAAAAACAAAAAATTTCATAATCTTATTTTTTGATTTTTCTTCATTTGAAATACTATTTTTTAATATCAATGATGAAACTTTATTTTCTTCCTGTTCAATTTCTTCATTATTGTTATCATTACTTCTATTAATTCTCCAACTATCATAATATTCTTTTTCTAGCAATCTATAAAATTCAAAATTTACATTATCATGATAAACTAGTTCATAATTTTTTTCTTTACCTTCAACAAATTTGGGAGAAGTTATATAAACAACAAATTTATCTTTAAATAAATCTTTTGTAAAAGTTTCTTTTAATGTTTTAATTAATTTATCAATATTTTCTTTCGAATTAATTTTGGAATAATTTTTGGTTTTGTTTCAAATTCATTTCTCAGTAAATTTAAAAAATAATAAAATTCTGTATATGTAAAATAATTATTTTGTAATTCATTCTTTTCAAAAACAATATTTGAATAAAATACAGGTTTTTCCTTTATTTTTGTTTCATCGTATTTTCATTCAAATTTTTCTTTCATAATTTTTCCTTCTTTTTTATATATTTCTTTTTTTTCTTCTTTATTTGCTTGATTACAGGAAATAAAAGAAGTTGCTGAAATTGTTGTTAGTAAACCTAGTTTTAATATTTTTTTAACTAATGACATATGAAATAGCCCCTCTTATTTCTTCGTTTAAGTTATCATTTCTTTTTAAAGATACTTTTATTCTATAGTTATCTTCTTTTTTTACTTTATATCTTATTAGTTCCACATTGCTATAATTTGATGTAGAAGAAGAAACTGTTTCTCATTTATGAGTATTTTGATTAAAAAATTCTAAATATAAATCTATATCTCGAGGTATAAATCATAAACCATCATTTGATTTTTCTTTTTTTTCATAATTAAAAGAAATTCAAAAATTTTTATATTTATTAAGAGTTAAATATTCATTAATTAAAGGATTGTTAACTTTAGAATCATATATTTCTTTTTCTTTTGTAAAATCATTTAAATCAAGTTTATCAAAATTATTTAATAAACTTTGATAATCTATATTCGAAATTTCTGAGTTTTGTGCTACTACTACTGTTGGAATATTTAGCATACCCACTACATTACTTAATAATTTTAATGACATAAACCTCCATATATATTTAAATTATACTCTTTATAGTTATTTTTTAAGAAAATAGAAGGATTTTCTTTGGAAAAATTCAAAAAATTTCATTTTTTTAATAAGTTAACTTAAATATTAAATGTTTACTAAATTACCAAGTAATAAAAACATCACTTTTTAATGTGATGTTTTTTTATTTAACTTTTTTTTAAGTTTGTTTAATTGGTGAACTGCGTTTCTTGCTGCTTCTCATAATACTTCACTAAATGTTGGGTGTGGGTGAATTGTTGAAGCAATGTCATAAATTGTTGATTCTAAATCCATAGCAAGAACTACTTCAGAAATTAAATCTGTAGCTGCAGCACCAATAATGTGACAACCTATAATTTCACCATATTCTTTATCAATAATAAATTTAGCAAATCCTTTTGATTCATGAGCTGCTAATGCTTTTCCAATGAAAGTAAATTGGTGTTTTGCAACAATAAAATCTTTACCTTGTTCTTTAGCTTGATCTTCTGTTAAACCAACAACAGCAATTTCAGGGTGTGTATAAATACATGCCGGAACTGTTTTTGCAGAGTATTTTACTTGTTTTTTAAGAATATTTGAAACAGCAACAACTGCATGACGATAAGCAACGTGAGCTAACATAGCTTGTCCTACAACATCTCCTATTCCATATACTCCTTCAACATTTGTTTGACAGTATTCATCAACTACTAATTGTTTTCTGTCTCCAAGTTTAATTCCCACTTCTTCTAATCCAAGAGATTCAGGAACTCTACCTACTGAAACTAAAACTAAATCAGATTTAATTGATTCTTCTTTTCCATTAACTTCATAGAAAATTTTACCTTTTTCATATTTAGTTGTATTGGCATTTGCTATAACTTCAACACCCATTTCTACTAAGTCATTTGAAACTTGTTTAATAATATCTTTATCAAGCATTCCAAGCACTGTTGGTAAATTTTGGATGATTGTTACTTTTGTTCCTGCTGAAGCAAACACTTGAGCAAATTCTACCCCAATAACCCCTCCACCAATAATAGTTAATGATTTTGGTTGTTTTTCTAAATTAATAGCTTCTTTAGAAGTGATTAATTTTCCTTCAGCATAACCTTGTTCAAATCCAGGTAAAGGAATTTTTCTATCACTTGAACCAGTAGCAATAATAATATTTTTAGCTTTATAAACTTTAGAATCAACTTCCACTTCATGAGCACCTACAAATTTTGCAGTTCCAAAAATAGTTTTTACTTTATTCATTCTCATTAATGCTTGCACACCTGAAGTTAATTGTTTAACAACTTCATATTTTCTTGCATGCATTTTAGTTCAATCAATTTTTACGTTTATATTTCCTGTAATTCCGTATTCTGTAGCATGTTTAACTGAGTGAAGAACTTCTGTTGTTTTTAAAAGTGCTTTTGTTGGGATACATCCAACATTTAAACAAACTCCTCCTCAGAATTCTCTTTCAATAATTAATGTTTTTAGTCCAGCTCCACCAGCTTCTTCAGCTGCTAAGTATCCACCAGGACCTGATCCAATAACAATAACATCAAATTCTTCTTCAATTTTTCCTGTATATGCTTTACCTTGTTCTTTATTTGAAGATGCTTCTTTTATTTCTGTTGGTGATTCAACTTTAGTTGTAGCAGTTGTAGAAGGTTTTTTTAATGAAGATAAATCAAATAATTGATTTGAAACTTTCACTTCTCCTACAACAGAAGCACCTCCTCCAGTAGATTCCTCTTTTTTAGACTCTTCTTTTTTAGGTTCTTGGGCAACTGCATCACCTTTTCCATCATCAATATGATAAATTTCTTGTCCAACGTGGATTGTGTCTCCAACAGCCATTAAAACCTTAACAATTTTTCCTGTTGCAGGAGAAGGGATATCTGAAGTTACTTTATCTGTTTCAACAGAAAATAAAGAATCTCCTTCATTAACCATATCTCCTTCTTTTTTGTAGATTTCAGCAACTACACCTTCATGTAATCCTTCACCTATATCAGCAAATTTAAATTTATGCATTTTATAAAACTCCTAAAATTTCTGGTTTTTCTAATAGTTCTTTAACTCTTGAAGCAAATCTTCCAACAGTTGCTCCATCAATTCATCTGTGATCAGCTGATACAGTTAAATTCATAATTTTTCCTGGAACAATTGCTCCGTTTTTAACTACTGCACGGTCAACAATTGAACCTACTCCTGCTATTGCTAATTCTGGATAGTTAATAACTGGTGTTCCAAATAAGGCACCTACTGAACCATAGTTAGTGATTGTAAATGATCCACCAGACATTTCATTTGGTTTAATTTTTCTATCTCTAGCTGCAAGTGCTAATCTTGAAATTTCTTTTGCCAATTCAACAATTGTTAAGTTTTGGGAATCTTTAACAACAGGAACCATTAATCCTGCTTCTGTATCCACAGCGATTCCAAGGTTTAATGTTGTTGGAAAGACAATTTCTGAATTTGCTTCATCGTATTTAGCAGCAAGAATTGGAAATTCTCTTAATGCTACTAAAATTGCTTTTGCAATATAAGGTAAAAATGTTAATTTTACACCTGTAGTTTTTTGTACATCTTCTACAATTGATTTTCTTAAATCTCATAATTTAGTCATATCAATTTCGTTAACTAAACTGAAATAAGCAACTGAATCTCTTGAATTAATCATTGCTTTTGCAATTGCTTTTCTAATTGGTGTAATTTTTTCTCTTTTACCATCTAAATAATTAACTGAGGCAGTTGATTCAACTTTAGCTGAAGTTGGGGCAACTGTTTCTTGTTTAGGTGCACTTTTAAAAGATAAAACATCATCTTTTAAAATTCTTCCAAATGGACCTGTACCTTTAACTTGATTAATGTCAATTCCCATTTTTGCAGCAATTGCTCTTGCTAAAGGGGTTGAAATTATTTTATTCATATTTTCCTTTCTTTTAGAATTTAAATCCTACTACTTCTTTTATTTTTGCAACAATTTTATTGCTATCAATTGCGTGATATTTTTCTCCTCTTGCTAAAGGAACTGTAATGTCATAACCTGTTAATCTTGTTAAAGGAGCTTTAATGTATTCAAAAGCTTTTTCATTAACTCTTGTAATAATTTCTGCAGAAACTGAAAATGATTTAACAGCTTCATGAACCACTAATAATCTTCCCGTTTTCTTTACAGAATTAATAATTGTATCTGTATCTATTGGTTTAATTGTTCTTAAATCAATCAATTCTACACTAATTGAAGATTTTTCTTCTATTAGTTTTTTGATTGCTTCGATTGAATCGTGAACTTGTGCACCATAAGTTACTAATGTTAAGTCTGTTCCTTCCACTAAAACATTTGCTTTTCCAATTGGAACTTCATAAATTTCAGCTGGTATTTGTTGTTTAAAAGAACGATAGATTTTTTTAGGTTCTAAAAATACAACAGGATCAGGATCATTTAAAGCTGCAATCATTAATCCTTTTGTATCATAAGGTGTTGAAGGCATAACAACTTTTAATCCTGGCACATGTGCAAACATTGCTTCAATTGCTTCTGAGTGGTGTTCAAGAGCTCTAACTCCACCAGCCATTGGCATTCTTAATACTAAAGGAACACTAAATCTTCCTCTTGATCTATTTCTATATCTTGCTGCGTGAGTCATAAGTTGTTGAAATGCTGGGTAAGAAAATCCTTGAAATTGCATTTCAACAATTGGTTTTAGTCCAAAAAGAGCAGCTCCAATTCCAATTCCCATCATAGATGCTTCAGCAATAGGTGTATCCCAAACTCTTTCAACACCATATTTTTTTTGTAAGCCTTCAGTTGCTCTAAACACTCCACCTTCATATCCAGCATCTTGACCTCAAAGAACAACGTGTGGATCTTGTTCCATCATTAAATCGATTGCATTTGTTACAGCACCGATGTTATTTAGTTCTAACATTTTTTTGTCCATTATTTATTCTCCTTTGAATAATATGCGATAGCTTCTGCTTTTTGTTCTTCTAATTCAGGTGTTAATGTTGCGTAAGTATGATCAAATACTTCGTTTAAATCAACATCTAATTCTTCTAATGATTCTTGATAAGCTGCTTTTACTTGTTCCATAGCATCTTCTCAAATTTGATCTTTTTCTTCATCGGTTAAATATTCTTTTGATTTTAAATAAGTCTCAATACGGTGCATTGGTTCTCATTTTTCATGTTCTTGCTCTTGTTCTATAGTTCTATAAATTCTTGGATTATCACTTGTAGTATGTGGTCCTTGTCTTCAAGTTATGAATTCAACCACCACAGGACCATTTCCTAATCTTGCAAATTCTACAGCTTCTTTAACTACAGCATAGGAAGCTAATAAGTCATTTCCATCAACTATAACTCCTGGAATTCCAGCAGCCGCTGCTTTAGCTGCAATAGTTTCTGAACCAGTTTCTAAATGTTCTGGTGTTGAAATGGATCATTGGTTATTGTTTACACAGAATACTGATGGTCATTTTCAAATTGCTGATGTGTTAATTGCTTCATAAAATTCACCTTCAGCAGTTCCACCATTACCAATAAATGACATTGAAACTACATTTTTTCTAGTTAATTTTGATGCATAAGCAATACCAGCAGCATGTGAACACTGTGTTGCTATAGGAATATTAATTGGAAGTAAATTTATTCCTTCAGGTGTAACACTTCCTCTTTCGTTTCCATTTCAATATAACATTTGATTTTTTATAGGCATTCCCATATATAACATAGTTGCATTTGATCTAAATGCAGGAACAAATCAGTCATCTTCTTTTAAAGCCATAGCTGAAGCTACTTGTAGTGCTTCTTCACCAAAATTAGGTGCAAAAGTTAACATTCTTCCTTGTCTTTGTAACTGTGACATATATTCATCTTGTCTTCTTGAAAGAACCATAAATTTATAAGCTTTTAATAATTCTTCTTTGCTTAATTTTGGTTCGTTGTTTTTACCTTCTTTAGTTAAGTTTCCATCTATGTCTAAAAAACGGATAATTTCGTCCTTAGAAAACATAACTTTGCCAGGTTTAACAAATTTAAATTGCATTTTTACTCCTTATTTTTTTAAAATTAATTAGAATTTAAACTAATATTATAATTATATTCTTTTTATTGATTTTATTTCAATTTAAAGTATAAAAATTCATTTTTTTATTAATTTTTTGAATTTTTAACATTTAAATGCAAAAAAATATTGTTTTTATGATAGTTTTGAACTTATTTTAATTAAAAATATAAATCATTTTTGACTTATATTTTATTTATGAATTACTTTTTAAATTTTCTTTTATAGTTATCATTAAATTTTCAAATAATGCTGTTACAGTCATAGGACCAACTCCACCTGGCACTGGAGAAATAGCTTCTACTTTATCTATAACATCCATAAAATCAACATCACCAGTAATTTTATTATTAGATAAAGTATTTATTCCAACATCGATAATTATCGATTTATCTTTTATATTATCCTTTTTAATTAAATGTGATTCTCCTGCTGCTACAACTAAAATATCAGCTTCTTCAGAACCTTTAATTCCTGTTTCTTTGTTGAAACTATGAGTAAAAGCTCCTGCATTAGTAAGTAATTTTTTTGTGGGTTTTCCTACTAAATTAGATTCACCAATAACATAACATTTTTTGTTTTGAACTTGAATATTGTAAAAATCTAATAACATCATAATTCCTTTTGCTGTCGCAGGAGTTAATGAAAATTGATTATTATAAAATTGATTTTGATTTTTACTTGAAAGTCCATCAATATCTTTAACAACAGGAATAGTATCTAAAACTTTTTGCGAGTTTATGTGTTTTGGTAAAGGTAATTGAACTATTATTCCATTGCAATCTATTGATTCTTGTCTAACTATAGATAACAAAGACTCTTCGGTGATGTTTTCATCTAATTTAATTAATATACCATTAACACCTAATTCTTTAGCTCTTTTTAATTTATTTTTTATATAACGATTTGATGCTTCTAAATTACCTACTTGAACAATTTTAAATATTGCTTTCTTTGGTAAAAGATTAAAAAAATTAAGCTGTTTTTGAAAAAAAAATTCTGAAGCTTTTTTACCATCTAAAATTTTTGTCATTTTAATTTTTTAAAATAAAAAAAGGTAATCTTACCCTTTTCTAAATTTTCCATCTTTTCCTTGGATCATAACAGCTGTTGTTTCTTTTAATTGTTTTGCATATTCAATAGCTTCTTTTTGAGTTTTAAAAATTTTTGTAGCTCTTTCTGCATTTGCGTTTTTTACAGCTCAATCTCCATTATGGTTTACAACGTACTTTATCATTTTTTTCTCCTTAAATATGTCTTATTTATTTTTTTCTATATATAATTTTAACTTTTCTTTATATAATTTTAACTTTTTTTCTTCATTTTCAATTTTTTCTTTTGGTGCTTTTGCTAAAAAGTTAGAATTTGATAGCATATTTTCTGCTCTTTTTATTTCAAATTCAATTATTTTTATTTCTTCTTTTATTCTTTCTGCTTCTTTTTTTTCATGTTCTGCAGATAGCTGAATATAAATTTCAAAATTTTCTGTTTTTAAAACTGAATGTTTGTTTTCAAATAATTCAGCATTACACATATTATTTATCATTAATATTGATGTTACATCAAGTTTTTTATCTACGATTCAATATTTTAGAACTTCTTTTTTAGAAATGCTATGTTTTTCTCTATATTGTCTTAAATTTTTAACTATTTCAATAACTTTATCTATATAATTAACATTTCTATAAGTTGTAATATCTGTATTTTCGTGTTCTAAAAGTTCTTGATTAAATAATTTTTCAAATAAATAATCTGTTAAAAAAGGACAGAATGGATGAAGAATAATTAATAATTTTTTAATTATTTCTAATCCAAATGTTTTATTTGGGTTAGTTTTAGATAATTCAATATATCAAGACGAAAGATCTTCAAAAATAAATTTATGTATTGCTTTATAAACTAATGTAAAATCATATTTTTTCATAAATTTATCTATATTTTTATTTAAATGACTCAATTTATTGGATATTCATTTATCTTTGTCTGTAATTTCTTGACAAGTGCTGCATTCTTCTAATTCATAAAAGTATTTAACTATATTTCATAGTTTGTTATTAAAAATTCAAGCAGCATCTATTTTGTCTTTAGAAAATTTAATATCCTGCCCTGGTGTTGAATTAAATATTAAAGATTCTCTTAAAACATCTGCACCGTATTGTTCAATAACTTCCATCGGATCTATACCATTACCAAGTGATTTAGACATTTTTATCCCTTTTTCATCTCTTATCAATCCGTGCAACAATACTTCATCAAATGGTTTTTCATCCATAACACTTAAACTAAAGAAGTACATTCTTGCAACTCAAAAGAAAATTATATCTCAACCAGTTACAAGTAATGAAGTAGGGAAATATCTTTTCATTTTTTCATTTGACTGTGGTCAACCTAAAAAAACAAATGGTGCAAGCCCTGATGAAAATCAAGTATCTAAAACATCTGGATCTTGAATTCATCCTTCACCAGGAGACTCAATTTGCACTTTCATTTCTTCATTTTTATATCATGCTGGTATTCTATGTCCTCATCATAATTGACGTGAGATGGTTCAATCATATACGTTTTCCATTCATTTTTTAATAACTGTTTGAAAACGTTTTGGATAAAATTTAACAGCATTTTTGCTTTTTAAATGATTTAGTAGCATTTTTTGTAAGTCTTCCATTTTTACAAATCATTGTTCTGACATAATTATTTCAGAAACTTCACCACTTCTTTCTGAATACCCTACATTAGATATTATTTCTTCTGTTTTAACAATATAATTTTCTTTTAATAGTTTTTGATAAATTTGTTCTCTTGCTTGAAAACGGTCTAATCCTTCAAACTCTAAAGCTAAACTATTCATTTTTCCATCAGGATTGATTGATTCATTAATTTCTAAATTGTGTTTTTTTATAATATCAATATCTGCCATAGCATGTGCAGATACTTTCATAACACCTGAAGCAAATTTTTTATCTATATAATCATCTTCAATTATTGGAATTATTTTTTTAGTAAAAGGATGAATAACATTTTTACCCACAAGTGATTTATATCTTTTATCTTCTGGATTAACACCAAGTGCCACATCAGAAGGAATTGTTTCAATTCTTGTTGTAGCAACTGTTAAGAATTCATCGCTGTTTTCAATAAAGTATTTAATATAATACATTTTTTGATTAGTTGGTTTATTAATTATTTCAATATTTGATAAAGCTGTTTTTTGTTTAGGATCTCAATTAATTGCTTTTTTATCTTTATAAATTCATCCTTTATTATAAAAATCAACAAATATCTTTAAAACTGCTTCATTAGCATCTTTATCTAGTGTAAATCTTTCATTTGTGTAATCGAGTGCTAAACCTAAAGAATTTCACTGTTCTTTAATTTTATTGTAATATTCATCTTTTCATTTTCAAACTTCTTCTAAAAATTTTTCTCTTCCTAAGTCATGACGAGTTTTATTTTCTTTTCTCAATAATTCTTCAACTTTTGTTTGAGTTGCTATACCCGCATGGTCAACTGCAGGTAAAAATAAAACATCATACCCTTTTAATTTTTTATATCTAATAATAGTGTCTTGAATATATTCATCTCACGCATGTCCTAAGTGCAATTTTCCTGTAACATTAGGAGGTGGCACAATGATTGTAAATGGTCTTTTACTCGAATCGTGATATGAAAAATATTTTTTATTAATTCATTTCTGGTTTCTGTTTTTTTCTATATCTTTATGATTAAAATTTTTATCCATATTTCCCCTTTTATTCTGTATTTTCTAAACTTTTCTCTTCTGTATAATCAATTATAACCGTGTCTTCTAATTTTACAAAATTAGGTGTTTTTTTCGGTTTTTGTCTATGACTTAAAATTTTAGATGAAATTAATTCATTATCTGAAATATAAATTTCTGATCGATTACTTTTAAAGTATCTTCTTGAAGAATATAATTCATCATATTCATGTTCGCTAATTTTATCAATAATAGAAAAATCGAAAGATTTAAATTTATAAAATTTTTTAGCAAATTCACTTTCAAATTCCTTTTTAATATTATTAAATGAACATTCAATTATTCTCGATTTTTCTATAAAAACAAAATTTTTAATGTGCTTTGTTTCAACAAAATCACTTGCAAAAATTATTAAACTAGTATTTGGATTTTTATTTGCCACCAATTGATCTACATATGTTTTATTAAAAATAGTTTTATTTAAATCCACAAGAGCAACTTCTGGAGAATATAATTTTAACTTTCCTATGTCTATTTTTATTTTCTCTTCTTGTGTTAAATCTGAATATGGAATTCAGAGTTTATCAATACCTATATTAATGGATTTTAAAAAATTATATAATTCATTTTTAATAATAACATTCTGAATGATTTCGTTGTCTTCAAAGTCATTTGTATATAAAAAAGAAATAGGGTGATAAATAACATAAAAATGATCATTTAAAAAAATTACGTTTTTTATTTTTTTAAATATTTCTAATTCCACTTCGTTGCTATTTTCATTTTTTCTTTTTAAGAAAGAAAATAAAAATCTATCAATTTTAGTAATTGCAATGATATTATTAATAATTTCTTGTTCTAATTTAGAATTATTTTGCATTTTGATTTCAATGCTATTGGCTAATAAATTTTCATTTTTTTCTTTTTCTCATACATAATTTGCTTTTTTTTCTCATAAAACATTTGTTTTTTTATGTTTTTCTACTTGATCGATTTCTTTAGAACCTTCAATTGTTGCTTTTTTTAAAAAGTTTATTTCTTTTTTTAATTCTTTTTTTTCTATTAAAGTGTCTAATAATTTCTTTTCATTTAAGATTTTGATTTTATTTAGTGTAAATTTCTTTTCGTGATATTCTTCTATTATTTCTAGTTGATTATCCAATTTAATTGTTTTACCCCTTTTAAAATCAAAAAATAAGTTATTGAAAAATTCAATTTCAAATTCTTTAATAGTGTTATAAAAACCTTTAACAACGCTTGGTTTTACATATTTTAGATGCTTTTTATTATGTTTAAAAATATAAAGTGTTTTTCTTTTGATTCAATAATTAATTTTAGCTTTTACAATCTGTTCTTTGTTTGCAGATTTATATGCTTCTTTTAAATCCTTTTTAGTTTCTTTAATTTTGAGTTTCAATGATTTTATAAGTAAATAATATATTCCATTTTTTAAAAACCCGTTTTTTAAAAATTCATTTCTTTTTTTAAGTTCTGCTTTTAATTGATTAATTTCTTGAAAGTGATTATGAGAAGCGATTTCAAATTCTGAAGAATGTTCAAATGATTCAACTTCTTTTTCAGCAATTTCAAATTCAGTTCTTAAATTTTGTAATTTTCCTTCGTTTTTTCTGTATTTATCTCTATATTTTTCATAAACATTAAATTTTTTAATTTCATAGTAAGTTATATTATTTAAACTTGTATTTAGCATATCTATTCTTTTATCTAAATAATCATTTAACTCACTTAAATTAAAATTATTTTGTTCTAATTTCTGTAAAAATTCTTTATAATTAATTTTTTTAAAAAATTGATCAAAAATTTTAATTTGTGTTTCAAAAAGATCGTATGATATTTTTTCTTCCTCTTCTTTTATGAAAAAATGATATTCATCACTAACTTCTTTTCAATCTTTACGGAAATCTCTCATTAATTTAAAATCATATTCATTAGTATTAAAAGAATATTTCATTATTTCAAATAATGGTTTATCGAAATAGTGATTTTTATTTTTATTAGAAAAAATTGATAAAACTTTTTCAGGTATTCAAAAATCTTTAAAATTCTTTTTTAAAAAATTCTTTCCTATTTTAATGACGCCAGAATAGTTTTTATTTTTAAAAACTAAGAGTTCTTTAAAACAAAAAGGAATTTTCTTATTAGAAGAAAAAATAAGGACATCTTCTCCTTTATTTATTTCTAAATTTAAGTTTTTTAATTTGTCTTCATAAGTAACATCAAGTAAAGAAATTATTTTGTTTGTAAATTCCATATTTTCCTTTAATAATTATTTCTATTTTTGTTTTTTACAATCGGAAGGATTACTAAACTTGTAAGGTAAATAACAAATAAATTAACTCAAATTTTAATAGGCGACACAATAAAATGTGTAATTAGTGCTACTTCAAAAGTTGGGAAAGCACCAGATTGAACATCACCTAAAGCTAATATTGCACTTGATGTTGGTTCTAAAATAACTGAAAAAGCAATAATAGGAACCATTGTAGTAAATCTATCTTTTTGTTGAAAAAATTTTAAAAATCTTGCTATTGTTATAAAAATCAACATGGTTCCGTTTCCAGATAACATTAAAATTAAAAAACCTACTTTATTTTTTATGTATTTTGATTCTTCTAATAATTTATCAGGAGCTAAAAATACAATGGTAGAAACAATAGCAGCAACAACTATCATTATAATTCAACAAAAAATTAACATAGAAGTAAATAAAGTATTTTGTTGTGTTTCTTTATTTAATCTATTAATTCTTTTAGAAATTGTTGAAATTTTTTTATTAATTTTTTTTATTTCTTTTTCATTAGAAAGAGAAAGTAGTGATAAAGAAAGATTTTCTATTTTTAAAGCATAAAATTTACTTTTTTCTTTTATATTTTTTTGAATATAATTTTCATTTAATCTTTTTTTAATAAAATCAAAAAATAATCATGAAATTATTCCTGGAATAAATCCAGTAATAGATAAAGCTAAAGTGTAATAAATTGAATAGGTGCTAGGAACAAATTGAAAAGAAATTAAATCTGATAAAAATCCTGTTAATAAACCTACAATTGGTCCAAAAATAAATCCTGTAATTTTAATAGGTAAACCAATTATTGAAAAACGAAAATTAGGTAAAGCTGCAAAAGGAAAAAATCTAATACCCAATAAAAGCATTATTGTAGATATGGACATAAAAACAGCAACAAATGCTATTGTTTTTGCGTTAAATCTTCTCATAAAATCTTTCCTTATATATAATTATTTAAATTTTACCACTATTATTTTAAGATTTTAAAATATATTTTTTATTTTAATAAAAAAGAAACTTAGAAAAGTTTCTCTTAAATTATTTATTGAATTGATTTGATTGTTTCTTTAACAATTCTTACAGAATTAGCAAATTTTGCTTTTTCTTTGTCGTTTAAATCTAAGTTAAGTATTTCTTTTATTCCTTCAGAACCGATAATAGCAGGAACTCCGATTACAACATCAGAAGCGCCATATTCACCATTTAAGTATACTCCTAAAGGTAAAACAGCATTAGAATCTTCTTGAATTACTCTAACTATTTGTGCTAAACATGCACCAATACCATAAAAGGTTGCTCTTTTTCTTTCAATAATTTTATATGCTTTTGTATAAACTGGTTTTTCTAATTCTTCTTCGTAATTTGAAGCATTTACTCCGGATTTTTCTTCATATTTACTAAAAGGTAATCCTGCTATTTTAAAAGTTGAATAGTTAATTAATGAAGAATCTCCATGTTCACCAATAACAAATGCTTCTATATTGTTTGTTGAGACTCCTGTTTTTTTAGAAAGTAATTGTTTTAATCTTGAAGTGTCAAGAATTGTTCCTGAACCAATAACTTTTTTAGGATCAAAACCTGTTTCTTTTAAATATACATATGTGAGAATATCCACTGGATTTGATGCGATAATTGTAATTCCATTGAATCCACTATCTTTAATTTGTTTTGCAATATCTTTCATAATTAAAGAATTGTCTTTTACCATTTCTAATCTTGTTTCACCTGGTAATTGTGGTCTTCCTGCTGTTATAACGACTATATCAGCATCTTTAGCATCTGCATAATTAGCTGAAAATACTTCATATTTTCTAACAGACGGAACAATAGCATCTTCTAAATCAAGAACATTCCCGTCTCTTGGTCCTTCAAATTTATCAATGATTCCGTATTTTGCAGCTAATCCTTGATTAATGGCGGAATATAAGAAAGAAGAACCAACTGCTCCTGCTCCTACTAAAATAACTTTTGTTGCTTTCATTTATTAAAAATCTCCCTTTTATTAATTTTTATTACATTAAAATTATAAAACATAAAATAAAAAATCATGTTTTTTTATAGTTTTCTTTACATTTTATTTTTATTTTGTATATATTTTAATTCTCCCGTCTTTCCCAGTTTCAAGAATTAAAAAACCGTTTACGCCTGTTTTATGGGGCAAAACGGTTTTTATTTATCTGATTTAATTACAATTTTTTTGATCTCATCATACTTGTTTCAAAGATCGATATCGCTTCCTGATTTTTCTCTTTTTCTTTCTATTTCTTCTCCTGTAATGTTATTTATAAATATTTCTTCTCTAACTAAACTTAAAATTTTAATAAATTGTCATTCAGTAAGATGATTATTAATTCTGTGTTTAAAATAATATTCATTTGTTTTATGAATGAATAATTTTAAAACCACTAATGAAGCAAAACATAAAAGTATGTGAGCTACAATGTGGCTATCTAAATAAACATAAGTTGGTCTTATTGCTAAATAACTTTTTAAACTTCTAAAATTTGATTCAATTTGTCATTGTTTAGAATATAAATGAATTATTTTTCTTATTTTACTTGTAAAGTTTTATCTCTATGAAATTTTAAATACTTTTCATGATTAACAGAAATTTTAATTCCTATTTTATCTTTTAAAGTATTTTGAAAAAAAGAACTTTCACTTTTTAGAAATTTATTTTCTTTTGTTAAAACATTTCCATCAATATCAAAAGAAATTAAAAATTTATCAAATAATTTATCATGATTTGCACAAAAAATAAATCCATTATAATAATCACAAATTTGTTCTCTTTTGTCTTTAATGTCTATTTTTTCTTTTAAAATTTCATTAATTGGTTTTATATGGGAAGCAATTAACAACTCTGGAATATCTATATCGCAATTTTGAAAAGCACATTTTTCGGGATAAACATTAAATAAATATTGTCTAAAAAGTCTTCTATACTTATTTTCATTTTCCGGGTTTTTAAATTTGTTCCTATTTATTGTTTTTAATTTTAATTCTCTCTCTATATCCTTTTTGTAAAAATCTAAATATATTTGTGGAATTTCATTTAAAAAGAAATCAAGTATTTTAGAATTATGAATAATATAAACATTATTTCTATAATTTAATTTATAAATTTCTTTACTTTCTTGTTCGTTTATACAATTAAGAATTTCTTCATTAGTTACTCATCTTGAACTTGAAGTTCCCGATTCCATTGATTTGCTTTTTATAAATTCTTCTGGATTTATTATAAAAAAAATTGTATTAGAATAGTCTAGTTCTTTTACGTTTGAAAAAGGAATGTAAACATTTATAATCAAACACTTTTCTCTTAGTTTAATTAACTCCCTAAATTTTTTATTGTTTGTAATCGCTATTTTTTTAGCATTATTTCTTCCGCCATTATCTGTGTGTTCAATAAAAATATTATATTTTTTATTGTTCAAGTTTAAAGAAAAAATTTCTTTTGATTCAAAAAGTTTTTCATATTTAACAACATTATTATTTTTTGACAAAAATTCAACAAGAATTTTCATAAACTTTTCTTTATCCTTGTTATTCTTTCCTTCTAATGGATGTATTGTTTCTAAGTTTTCAATTTTATTTCCAACAATATGATTGTATTTTAGCATTATTTATACTCCAATAATTTTTCAATAACTAAAGCAACTACAAAAATATTAACTGAATTTCCTAATTGTTTATATGCATAATGATCTTTGTGATTTTCACTTAATTCATTATGCAAAATAAAGTTTTTTGGGAAGGTTTGAAGATTTGCTGCTTCCCTTGGAGTAATGTATCTTCATTTGTTTTTTTCTTTATCAAAAAGAATTGATGTTTGCACGATAGCAACTAAAGTAGGGAAAATTTCTGCTTTTTTGCATCTTATTCCAGATTGTCTCATTTGAATAAATGTATTTTGAATATTTCTAACTTCTTTTCCCGCTTGCCATTCAAATTTCTTATCTCTTAATTTTCAAGATGAAACATTGTATTTTTCCATCCATTTTTTTATGAAAATATAATTTTCTTCAAAAAATTCTCTCATATTTTCTAAATATTTTTTTCTTCAAGGTACTAAACCTTTTAACTCATAATTTTGATCAAATTCATCTAATCAGATTACCGGTAAAGTTCTTGTTTCTGGAAATTTTACTTCCCTAACAAATTCATCTCACGCATTTAAAATCTTAAGCAAATATTCATCTTGTAAAAAATATTTTTCATCAACATTTTTTTCTAAAATATTAATAAATTCGTTTGTTTTTTTTGAGTCGAAAGAAAAAATAAAATCTTTTTGTTCTATTTTATTTTCTTGTTTTTCTTTTAATATACCAGGAATAAAAACTCTTTCTCTGTTTTGTGGAATTCCAAAATTATGTGGAGACAAAATCAAGGGATTTTCAGGTATTAAATAATTTAATTCCTCTTCTAATACTTTTTTTATTATAGTTCAAGTTCTACCTTTATCATGTTTTACCAAATGTTTCACATTTTCGAGAAGAATATACTTAGGTTTTTTTGCTTTTAAAATTTTTACTATATCAAAAAATAGAGTTCCTCTTATTTCATCTTCAAAACCTTTTTTGTTTCCTGCATTTGAAAATGTTTGACAAGGAAAACCTGCAAATAAAATATCATGTTCTGGAACTTGTGAACAATCTTCATCCAATAAACGAATATCTATAATTTCTTCTTTACTCTTTTTAAAATTATGTGAATAAACCTTTATTGCTTCTTTATCAATTTCACTACTAAAAACACATTCAATTTCAAAATTTTTATTTTTCGCTACTTTTTCAATAGCTTTATAAAAACCGCCGATTCCAGCAAACAAATCTATAAATTTATATTTCATTATTACTTATTTCTTTATTTTTCCTTTCTAAAAAATCAAGGGACACTATATTCAAAAGGTTTTTGTACATTTAATTTTAATATTTGTGCCGCTAACGATCTCTTATTAGTTAATGATAATGGATCTTCGTTATTTCAATTAATTCCAAAATAACTATGTGTAATTGTTTCATAGTTTCAAGATTGTAAAAATGTTAAAGATGCTCCTGAATTTATAGTTGAAATATAACTGTTATTTTCTCCTAAAATTCCTGTACCTGAATTTCCATTATTAAAGAAAGTAGGAGTATATCCTTGTTGTCTAGATAACCCAACATTTCCTGAAGAGCTACCTGCTCTGTTAATTAGATAACCTGATTGTTTTCCATATGGAAAACCATTCATTGCAAAGTTTTTAAGATTTGCTCCAAAGAAAATCGCTCCTTCTACACCTGTATAATCTAAATTAGTATTTGGTAAAGTAAATCAGTTTTTAAAATATGCAACCATATCCATTTTACCTTCTAATTGTGCTTCTTTAATAAGTTCAAAAGCATCTACAACAAATACAGTCATATCAACAAAATTACCTGCTGTGTTGTTATTTCCGTTTTTATCATATTGATTTAATCCAGTTCATATAATACCAGAGGTTGCTTTAGAAATTCTATTAGATCCTGATCAATAAGAATATCCTGGTTCTACATTATTATCAAAGTTATTAGATGATTTAACAATATATTTATTAGTAACTTCTGTTGGTAAATTATTGTCATCAAAGACATATTTTTTTCCAGCTTCTACGTGGTTGTTTGTAATAATGTAAAATTTACCATCATTAGGATTACTACTTACTTTTGCAAACATTGTTGCAGAACCCAAACCATAAGCGATTGCTCTTGATCTTACATTATTAACTAAAGGAATATCTTTTCAGTCTTTATGAAGAAATTCATTATCTTGTTTATATCCGTTATGTAATTCATAACTAACATTTTGATTTGGATTGTATTCATTGCTTAAAATAACTTCTTGCGGTGTAAAGAAAGTAATAGGTTGATTTTCTTGATTATAATCTAGGTTTTTATAACTAAATAGATTAGTTTTTTGACCAAAATCCTCATGTTCAATTGTATTTGTATAATTTAGCGAAATAGAAGCACCAGCATTATTTATTAAAAATGCTTTATTTTTATTAAATTTATCAAATTTAGTTTCATCTTGTGTTTCTTTAAAAGTAATTGCTTCTTTGTATGGATTTCCTACAAGAAGTTTATAGTTTTTATCTTCCAATTCAACTGTGAATTTTATTCCTTCATTTTGCTGATATTTAGCTTTGATAACAAAATAAAATCTTGGATGTTCTCCACCATTTAACTTGTTAATTATAATGGTTTGTTGTCTAAAAGAAATTTCTTTGCCAAGTATTAGATCTTCAAAATTAAACTCAAAGTTGTACCCCTTGTCTAAAGAAGAAATATTTGTTAGTCTTTGATCGTTTTGAACCAAAGTATTTCCAAATAAGTGAAATTTAATTTTTCGATTTGTGGAATTGTTGCTTAAAAAGGTTTTTTCTATATATTTGGTTTTTAATGTTCAACTTGCAGCTTCTGTTTGAGCATCAAAAGATCATAATAAGTCTTTTTGATAAGGTTCAATTTCTCTTTCTCTTCTTATTTCTGAAGAAGATTCAAAAATAGTTTTTAACTCTTTTTTAGCAAAAGTTAATTCCTCTTTTGAATTAACAGATGAAGCAAAGCCTTGAATTTTATATCATACATTCCCTTTAATAACGCTGTTGTTATTTTTAGGATTTGTATATTGTAACTTAACATAAATAGAATTATTATCTATGTTTTTAGCTTCTGCAATTGAAATATTACTTGTGTTGATTTTGAAATTGTTATAAGGGATTTCATTTGATTTTAAAGATACATAATTCGAAAGATCGCTTGAATGATTATTTACTTTATTTTTAAAATCATTTGCACTAATTTGCTGTATATTTGCTGTATTTATGTTTAAATCACTGTATTTAATACTGTTTAAAATTATTTCTGGATACAAGTTTTCTTTATAGTCATTTGTTAAATTAACTAAAGTAATGTCCTGATTATTTGTATAACGTTTTTCAGTATTTTCTTTATTTATAAAACCTAATTTGAATGTTAAACTTCCTTCATTTTCGCTTCTAACATCATAAAAGTATATAAAGTATTTATTATAAATATTAGCTAAATTTAAATTATTTTCTGAATCATTTGTGTTTTTAATAGATGTTTGAGAAGTGAAAAAACCATTTACAGATGAATTTTTATTTGAAACATCTGCATCATCTTTATTTGCACTTCCTGTGTTTGATAAATTACTAAAATTATTGTCATTAGAATTAGAAGTATCTGAATTTGCATTTTTAAATTTTAATAAGAAATTGAGTGCTTCAAAGGCTTTTTGCTCTAT
Organism: Mycoplasma sp. 5370; assembly: GCF_054343435.1. Taxonomy (NCBI): domain Bacteria; kingdom Bacillati; phylum Mycoplasmatota; class Mollicutes; order Mycoplasmatales; family Mycoplasmataceae; genus Mycoplasma; species Mycoplasma sp. 5370. The sequence goes on along the minus strand of NZ_JBTGVF010000005.1, from coordinate 30,814 downwards.
TATGTCTTTAGGATCTAAAACTCTAAATTGAAGATTTTTTGATTTATCAATCACTCCATCAACTCTTCTATAATCAAAATTTGAACTATTAATTTGATTAATAATTGTTTTATCATTTTGATCGATTATTTCTTTGTTAATAAAATCATTTTGTGTAAATCATTCATTTTCATTTATTGGTTTAATATCTCTAAAACTTAAAGGTTTAAAGAAATTAATTGTTTTTAAATGAGAATTAATAAACATTGTGGTATTTATTTTTGGTAAAGGCACTTCTATTCCATCTTTTTTATATCACAGAAAAACTTTAGCTTGACCACCGTTAGTATTTCCTGTGTTATTAATTATATCCTTAACTTCTTTAACAAAAATTTCATATTTACCTATTTTTGGCATTTTATACGATGTTTCTAATGCTTCTTTAGCATCTTTAGCATTAAACATTGTGTGGTTTATATTTGGATTTTTAAATTCGATATTACTTCAAAATAGATTAGCAGAAGGAGTTGAAATAGTTTTTCCATTAGTTGTAACTTTATTAGCTTCAGTTATAATTTTAATAATTTTTGCTTCATCTCTTAAATCTTTATCACTAGCATCAGATTTTGAATTATTTAAATAATAATTAAAAGTTGTTGATTCTTCTCCTTTAGTAACTTTTATTTTAAAAGTAGCAAAAAATGAATCACCATCTACTTCATATCTTAAATCATTGCTGTAATTTATTATTTCAACTTTTACACCTTCTGGTTTTTGTATATCAAATAATAAATTCTCTTTATAAATTTTATTAAATACTTTATTAATTTCTTCTTGAGTTAAAGCATTAGCAGAAGCATTTGTTGGATTAGTTAAAGAATTTAAAGCAGTTTCTAATGTTTTACTTGAATATTCAGGAAAAGTTTTTAAAACTTCAGAAAATAAATCATCTTTTAATCACATATTAAAAATATTTATTTGTTTAATGTTAGCATAATATTTTTTAATGTCTTCTGAATTATAAAAATCATAATAATTTTGAACTTCTCTATAAAATTTAGAATTGGTAAATATTTCTTTTGGCGTTATTGAAATATTTTTCAACAAGTCACTTTTTAATTGTACAGAATTTTCTGTTTGTAAAGGAATTTCCTTTATTTTAGTATCATTTACATAAAAACCAATGTTTAAAGTTATCTTATTATCGGTTATAAAAATATTATCTGTTTCTTCAATTTTATATTTAAAAAAATTATTTATTATTTTTTGTTTGGAAACAAAAATATCCTTTATTTTTTCAAAATTATTTATTAAATCAGATTTATATAAATCTAAAAATTGATCATAACTAAAATTAAAAATCTCATCTAAATTACTAATTTTAATTGCATTAATTTTAGAATTTAAATCATTACTAAAAGTAATTGTTTTAGTAACTTTTGCAAATTTAGTAGAATCAGTAGTACTTTTTGCAAGATAAACTAAATTTAAATTATTAACATTAGTAGAATCTATTTTTACTTCTTCTAAAGTTAAATTCACATTTTCTATATCGTTATGTGATAAATAAATATTTTGATTTTCTTTATTGATAGATGCACTATATAAGAATTTTTTTAAATCATAAGCTTCTATATTTGAATTAAAATTGATTTCCAGTTTTCTTTCTACATCTTCTTTAAAAGTTTTATCTTCTTTTATAGGTTCTAGATTTTGTTCATCTGAACCATTTAGTTTCTTCTCTGAATCTTTTAAATTAACTAAAGTAGAATTTATTTTATTTAAAAAATCTAGTGTTTTAATTTGTTCAACATCAGAAATTAACTTGCTGTCTTTTAAAAATTTTTCTGTTTGTAATAAAAATTTATCAAACTCTCCTTTATTATTGGCTTCTGTATATTTCTTTGTTTCTTTAACTGTTTGAGCATTTGAAATAGTGCTTATTATTTTACTAACAATAGAATTATATTGTAAAGAAAGATCTAAAATATTATTAATTTCTTCTTTTGAATTTAATGAATTTATAAAACTAGCCAAACCATTTTTAGTTTCGTCATTTAAGTTAGAATAATTTTCAATTTTTGATTTACTAGATTTTTTGTAATCTTCTAGATTTTCTTCTGTATTTGCATTTGAATGAGTTTTTTTGTTTCTAGTTAAAGCGTAAGTTGTACCAATAACTGCAGAACCTACACCAACAACACCAGTTAGCAATAACAATGCTAACAATAATTTTTTCTTTTTTTTGTTCATTTATCTTTTACTTCTTTCAATTATTTTTTAAGTTTTTCTTCAATTGTTTTAATTGTTAATTCATTAGCTTTTTGAGGATTTGCCTGACCTTTAGTTTGTTTCATTATTTGTCCTAAAAAGAATTTAATAACTCTTTCTGGTCTATTTTCATAATCATTTAATAATTGTTCATTTTCTAAGATTAAATTATTTAAAATTTTTTGAATTAAATCATTATTTTCTATTTGAACCAAATTGTATTTTTTAATAATTTCATCAATACTTAAATTTTCTTTTTCCTTATATAAAACTATTTCTTTTGCTTGTTTTGATGAAATAGAATTATTTTTTTCTAAAGTTAAAATTTCAACTATATTATTTGGGGTTATATTTAACGAATCAATGCTTTTTTCCTTTATAATTGGAACAATTTCAGAAAAAAAGAATTTAGCTAATTTATCTTTATTGTCAAAATTTATTTTATTAAAGAATTGTAATCAATCAAAATTATTTAATAACTGTTCTACGTAAATATTAGAAACTGATTGGTTTAATAATTCTTCTTCCCATTCTCAATGTAGCTTATCTAATTTAATTGAATCAATAAATTCTTCTTTTAATTGAATAACAGGAATATTTGGTTCAGGATAATATCTATAATCAACTGCTCCAGTTTTTTCTCTCATTACTATATTTTGTTGTAAAACATCATCAAAACGTTTAGTTTGTTGAATGATTTTTTCGTTATTATTTAATTTTAAAGTTTGAGTTGCAATTTCCAATTCTATCGCTTTTTTCACATTAGAAACTGAATTAATATTTTTAATTTCTACTTTGGTACCAAAACCTTCTCCTGGTTTGTTTAAAGATAAATTAATATCTGCTCTTAGTGAACCTTCTTCTAACTTTGCATCTGATATTCCTAAAAATTTTGCTATTTTAGCAATTGTTTCAATGTATTTTGCAGCTTGATTTGCATTTTTAATAACAGGGTTTGTAACAATTTCTATTAACGGAATACCTGCTCTATTATAGTCTAAAAAAGTTCCTTGTTCAGTATGTAATTGTTTTGCTGTATCCTCTTCTAAATGTATTCTTTCTATTGAAATTTCATTAACTTCATTATTAATTTTAAAAGAAACTTTTCCATTTTTCCCTATAGGTCTAAATTGTTGTGTGATTTGAAAACCTTTTGGTAAATCTGGATAAAAATAATTTTTTCTATCAAAATGTAATTCATTATCAATATTCATTTTTAATGCTTTTGCTAATTTTATAGCTTTTATAACAGCTTCTTTATTTAATAAAGGCAATGTCCCGGGATAAGCTAAGTCAACTAGACTAATATTTTTATTATTTTCTTCATTAAATGAATTTTTAGCTGCTGAAAACATTTTAGTTTTAGTGTTTAATTCCAAATGTATTTCAATACCTATAACCACTTCATAATTATTCATTAGTTTTCTCCTTTAATTTTTCTTCAATTCAAAGTGCATAACTCAATAATTTTTCATCATTTTGCATTTTAGAATCTATTGCTAGATTAAAAGGTAATTTATTATTTTTGTCCTCTCCTAATTTCATTGTTATAGATGGAGAACCAGCTAAATTAGAACCTGTTAAAATATAATCCATATAACTTCTTTTTTCTGTATTTTCAAAATAAGGGGCAACATCAGGTGCTGCTGGATAAATAACTATGTCATATTTATCATATAATTCATCTAAATAATTTTTTATCAATCTTCTAATTTTTTGTGCCTTTAGAAATAATTCGTCTTGATTTTCTTTTTCAAGGAAATAAGAACCTAATATTAATCTTCTTTGTACCATTTTTCCAAAACCTTTTGAACGGGTATTAGTCATTATTTCACTTCAGTCTTTACCGTTTTCTCTTTGCCCAAATGCTATTCCATTTAAATTAGCTAAATTAGAACTTGCCTCAGAATAGGAAATAATGTCATATACTGGTTTAATTGCTTTTAATAAATCAGCATTAGGTTCAATGGATTCTGTTTCCACAAATGCGGAAATTTCCTTTATAAAAGAAAAATATTTTTCATAAACAGATTCGCTTAGCAAATTTTTAGGAATGTTAAAATATCCAATTTTATCTGGTTTTGTTTTTATAACATTATTAATTAAAATGTTTTCGGAAGTCATATCATTATAATCTTTTCCATAAGCAACTTTAGCAACTTCTATAACATCATTAACATTATGAGCAAATCATGAAACTGTATCTAAAGAGGAAGCATATGCAAACATACCAAATCTTGAAACTGCTCCATAACTTGGTTTAAATCCTACTTTTCCTATATATGATGCAGGAAGTCTTACAGAATCTCCTGTATCTGAAGCTAAAGCAAAGGAAACGTTATTTGTCAATGTAGCTGCAGAACCGGAAGAAGAACCACCTATTTTTCTTTTGTTATCTAAAGGGTGAGAAATAATTCCTCAATAAGAATAAATACCTTCTCCACCAAGAGCTAACTCATCATTATGAACCTTTGCTACAGGTATTGCTCCATTATCAAGTAATTTTTGCACAACAGTAGCATTATAAGAAGGGTAAAAATTTTCAAGTAATCTAGAAGACGCTTGTGTTTTAGCTGTTTTTGTAGCAAAAACATCTTTAATAGTAAAAACACAACCGCTAAGTGCTTTGTTTTCTATAATTTCTTGTTCTGGAAAAAGAAAAGAAACTGCATTATTTGTGTCTTTATGTAACTCTTTGTGAGCTAGTAAAAAATTTCCTTTATTTTTTATCATTTATAACCCTTTCTAATTGCACAAAATTTTTGTTTTTTGCAGGTGCGTTTTTTAATAAAATCCCTTTATTTTCTGTATATTCAAGCACTTCATCTTCTCTAACTAAACTAAAATCTTTAATTTTTGTTAATCTAACTAGTGGTTTAACATTACCAACATCTATCTGTTTAAATTCGTTTAACATTTTATAAATTTCATCAAGTTCTTTTTCTAATGATAAAATAACTTCATCATTTGGAATAAGTTTTAATATTTTAGCTAATTCAATTATTTCTTCTCTTTTCATTTTTCTCCTTACTATCATTTTGGATAACTTATAAATTCTTTATCATTTAAATAAGATAAATCTCCACTTAAATCTTTAAATTTGATTCTATGTGAATGTAAAAAAACTCTAAAATTTTTTTTACCACCATACTTTGTATCGCCATAAATCGGAAAACCTAAATGTGATAAAGTCACTCTAATTTGATGTTTTTTTCCTGTTATTAATCTTGCATATTTTTTAGAATTTTCACTAAAAAATTCTGTTATAGCTAATATATTTGAGTTTTTTACTACTTTCATTTTTTGCTTAGTTTCATCTTTTTCAAGAAAAAGTGAAGAAGTGAATTTATTGTCTATTTTTATATCAGATTTAAAGATATAAATTTTTTCAAATTTCTTTTGTTTTTCTTTTAATTCGACAAGTGCTTTATAATTTTTTGCATATATTACTATTCCTGAAGTTTTTTTATCTATTCTACCTATGTGAGATGGAATAAAAGAATCTTTTTGTTTAAAATTTAAATACTTTAAAATTTGTAAATCTAAACAATTATCTTCACTATGAATAGCTATATTTTCTTCTTTATTTACTATTAAAATATTTTTGTCTTCAAATATTATAGAAAAGTTTTTTTCTTTACTGTTATTTGTGGTTGTAAATTCTTGATTTATTTTTTCTTCATTTAGTCCATAAACTTGGATTTCATCATTAACCCTAATAATATATTTTTTATCATTGCTTCTTTTGCCATTAATTTTTATATCTTTTAAGCGAAAAAGTTTTTCTATTTTAGATAAAGGAACCTTGTTAAAATATTTAATTATAAATTTATATAATCTTCTACCTTCATCATTTAACGTTGCTTTTATTATTCTCATAATTGAATTTTACTTTAAATTTATTTTTTATTTTATAAAAAATTAATTTTCTTCTATTCTAGATAAAATAAACAAAGGAGCGGTTTCTGCTCTTAATATTCTTTTTCCTAAACTTATTGCTTTAAAGTTGTTTTTTAAAGCTAAGTCCACTTCTTGTTGACTAAAACCGCCTTCTGGACCTATTAAAAATAAAGAATTTTGAGGAAAAAGAATATTTTTATCAGAAGTTTCAACTTTTTCATGTGCTATATATTTATTTTTTATATTTAAGTTTAAAATTTCTTTAAAGTTAATGGGATAATGTATTTTCATAACTTTATTTCGGAAACTTTGTTGCGTGGAACTTTTGGCAATTTCTTGTCATCTTTCAATTTTTTTGTCAATGTCGTTGCCTAATTTTTGCTCAACATTTTCACTAAAAATTGGATAAAAATCACTAACACCAAGTTCTGTAGCCTTTTGAATTAATCATTCAAAACGCTTGATATTAATTATTGCACTCGCTATAATAACAGGTTCATTAAATTCATGATTTTCTTTCAATTCTTGCTCAATTATCGCTAAATCACCTTCTAAATGACAAATATAAAATTTTTCTTCATATATACAAATTATTTTTTCGTTTTTTATTCTAGCTACTTTTATGTGATGGAGGGTTTCCTTAGATAATATAAAATAATTATTTTCTTTTTTTTGTGCAAAAAATCTCATCATAATTTACTCCTATTTTTGTTAAATTAGTTTATAATATTATAGAAAAGCCATCATAGCTCAGTCGGTAGAGCACATCCATGGTAAGGATGGGGTCGCAGGTTCGATTCCTGTTGTTGGCACCATATCAAATAGACCATAAAAATCTCTTCTTAAAATAAAGAAGAGATTTTTTTATTTTTCACTTGGTATTATGTGAATATGAGTATGAAAAACTTCTTGACCTGCTTCTTTTTCATTGTTTATAAGTAGTTTAAAACCTTTTACATTTAATTTTTGAGTTTGTTCAATTGCAAGTTCTTTTGCCTTTACAATTAAATATTCTAAGTCACTATTTTCAATAGAAAATAAATTTCTAGAATAAATTTTAGGAACTACTAAAAAATGTCCTTTTGTAACTGGTTTTATATCAAGAAAAGCTATAACTCTTTCATCTTCATAAATGATATTTGCTGGTATTTCTCTATTTATAATTTTTAAAAATAATTGTTCCATTTTACATCTCTATTTTTTAGTTGTATTTTTATTATTTGATTCTGGGTCTAAAATTGAATCTTTATATTCAATTTTGTAACCAGCATCTTCATAGAATTTTTTAATCTCTTCATATAGAGTGTTTTTGTCTGCTAAATATAATGAAAATGCCAATATTTCCTTTTGTTCTACTGTATTTCAAGGTGTGTGATCTAAAGAGAAATAAGTTTTATATGTTGTTACATTGTCTTTTGTTGTTGCTTTGTTTTCATCAAATAAAGGCACAATTTTATTTACATAAGAAGCTGATATTTTGGTTAAATCACTACTTATAGCTTTTACAGAAGAAGGATAATCACTAAGTACTCTACCTGCATCAGAAATATTAGGAGAGTAAGAAGGTGTGCTTGAATCTCAAGTTACATCTACTGCATAAGTTCTTACAGAAGGGTGTTGTTGGTCTTTGTTTGCAGTCAATACCATCTTGATAATTACTGTTGCTCTTTTTTGGATGCTATCTGATTCAAAAGGCATAATTTTTTCAACAGTATAAGTAACATCACTATGTTCTGCTGCTTTAACAACTTCAATATCTTCTTTAGTTAATTGATATTTTGTTTTTGTCTTGTCAAAAGAGTCTTTTAGTTTGATAGGTAATTCTTTTTTACCTTTTCAACTTTCTGCAGCTGCTAAATCATTTTTAGAATATATAATTCTAGAATTTTCATCCACAAATCCGCTCTTTATATTTGTCTCTCTTTTCAAAGTATAAACATCATAATTAAAACTTCCTTTAGGGTTAGAACCTTGATTGTAGAGAATTCCTTGATATGATAATAATTGTTTTAAATCAATATCATCATTCACATTTAATAACTCAAAATCCTGTATTTTATTGGTGTTTTTGGAATTTTTAAATCTTTCATCTACTAAAGAGTTAAAAGAATTTTCATCTTTAATTTCTAATAAATTATAAGTGGCTAAGTCATCTGAATCAGTAGACTCATATTTTCAAATTTGAGCAGGTTGTTTTTCTAATAAAAGTGTTTTTAAAAAGAAATCTTTGGTTTCTGGATTAGTATTTTGATATGCTAATCTTTGATTATAATTTGTGTTTTTTTCCGCTGAATTTGTTTTATATTTATTGGATTCAATAATATCTTTAGATTCAGAACTAGTTAAGAATTTAAAAACTAAAACCATTTTTAAAATATTGTTTTTTAAATCTGAATTATTGTTGTTAAATAAAATTTCAAATCCTTTTTCTGTAAATAATTTATTTGGTCCTACCTCTGTATATAATTCTTTTAATTCTTCTGTAGTTAAAAAATTATTAGAATTTAAATCATTTATAAATTTTACTGTAAAGGTGCTGTCTTTTTTCAACTCTTGTTTTTGGTAAAAATTAAATGCTTTTTTAACTAATGCATAAAATTCGCTATTTTTGTTTTTAAATTCTTGATCTAAGTTTTGATTTTTAAATCATTTATCAGTTAAAATGGTTTCGATATATTTGGTTTCAATAAATCTTTTAACTACTTCTTTTTTTAATTTCTCATCTTGAATTATTTTTTCTGAACTTTCTACTTCAACAGGAGAACAAGAAACAACAGATAACGGAATAATTCCCGCTATAGCACTTGTTAATAATGAATATTTAATTTTTTTCATTTTATTCTCCTTTATTTATTTTTAATAATTCCAAAATGTTTTTGTAAAGCATCATAAATAGTGTCTACATCTGATTTTTCTGTTTTTCCTGTAATTGTTCAGTAGTTTTTAGTGTTGTCAAAATTAAAATCAGCATTTAAATTGTATTTTTTAATTTCTGTTAAATAAGTTTCAATTTTAGTATTTATTTTTAAAATTAAATCATTAGAATAAGAAATTATTTTATTATCAATATTTTTTTCTAAAGACTTAATATAATTGGTTTTTTCTTCTTCAGACTTATTACTTTTTACATCTGTCAATAATTTAGTTTTAAATTTTTCATCAGATATTGTGTCTTTTAAAACAAAACTTTCGTTTTTTAATTCATTAAATAAGTCATTTATTTTAAGTCTGTTAGTTATTGAAGAGTTAATTTGATTATTAGCATTTAATTGTAATTCTTTTTTAAGAATTTCTTGTAATTTATCAAAAGTGTTTATTGAATTTTTTAAAATAATATTCAATCCTTTACTTGAATAAATAATTGAACTGTTTTCAGTTAATTTATAAATTGTGTGAATTCTATAACTTGAACCGGTAGTTTCTCCAAAAGTTTCTTTAAAAGCTTCACCAGCTTTTTTAAGTTCTCCATCGCTTAGTTTATCAATAAAATCTGCTATTTTTTTATTTAGTTCATTAATTTCAGTTAATTTTTTATTAGTTAAAGTTGAAGCATCTGGAAGTAAATTTTCATGTCCATTTGCAAATAACTTTTCTTTAATTTTACTAAATAAAGTAGTGGATAAAATATGTGTTGCTTCTTTTGCACTAAATACATTATCTAAAAATGTAATGCCATAAGAAGAATCTTCACTATCAAAAATTTGACTTAAATTTCTTAAAGGTAATTGTCCTAAATTTTGTGCATTTGTTTTATTAACTGATGAATTAATTGTGTTAAGTAAAATTCTATCAGTAGATTTTTGATTCTCATCTGAAGTAGCAGTATTTCCTTTGAAGTTTTCAATTAAACTTAGTGTAGTTTTTACTTCTTGTGTGGTTAAATCATTAGAATTTATTTGGGTTACTGAATATCTTAATAATTCTTTTAAATCAGCTTTAGCAATTGTTCATGCATCTTGTGCATTTGAAGAATTTTGATTAGCATGAATAACTAATTGAGAAACATCAAAGAATGAAAATTTATCTTTTAATAAAGCATTATTGTTAAAATAAAATTTATTAATTACATTATTTGCATTCATATACTCTTTAACATAAGAATTTGTTAAAAATGCAGAAACTTTATATTCATCTTTAATTTTTTCTTTTTCAGATTCTGTTTTAGATTTATCACTTTCTCTTTCGATATTTGGAATAAATCCATTTACAACGTTTGAACCTTTGTCAGCATCATCTTCTAAAATGATAATATCTTTAAATAATCTATCACCTTTTTTATAAACAATATTTCCATTTTTATCTTTAATATCTTCACTTAATACTCTATTTTTAACATCTTTATATAAGTATGTTGTTGAAAACTCTGGAGTAAATCTTGCAAAAGCTTTTTTTTCTGCTTCTTTATATGTTAAATATTCAACTGCTTTATCAAAATTGACTGCTCCACCAAATTTTGGATCTGTAGAAATATATTTATTAAATTCAGATTCTCAATTTTGGAAACCATAAGTTCTTTGATATCTTCTTCTTTCGTCTTCAAGGAATTTTTGTTGTGATTGTTTTAAATCATCATAGCTTTTAAAATTAGGATTAAATCTATCGTTTGCACTTGTTTTACCTGCTACATAAGATTTATCTCATGCTTTTTTGAATAATTGAGAAGCCTCATATTCTTCTTCATAAAGATAATTAATTAAAACTTTTTGTGCTTCATCAAATTGTTCTTTATTAATAACTGAATCTGTTTGGGTTGCGTTGATAATATCTTGAAGATTTAAGTTTTTAGGACCGTTTGGTGTAGATATACTTACTAAAATATCTGAATCTGCTCTAGCTGCAATTTTTGTAGGTTGTGCATTAGTGATACCTAAAGGAATTCCTATAGCTAATCCAGAAACTACCAAAGCAGCTGATGCAAATAAAACTCCATTAAGGATTTTTCTTTTTTTAATTTGTTCTGGTGTTCTTTCTTTTTTTTGTTTTTTCTCGCTTTTGGAATTTAATCTTGCAAGTTTTTTAGAAAGTTTTTCTTTTGACATATTTACCTCTTTAGTTTGCTATTTAATTTATATTAATTAAATTAATATAAAAATTTTACCAAATTTTAATGTAATATAAATTAAAAATAAAAAAATAAAAAATTTTTCATTTTTTTGCTTTTTATAATTATAATAATTAATACACACGCAAAGGAGTATGAATGATGTACAAAAAATTTTCTGAAGGAATGATTGAAGTTATTACCGGTCCTATGTTTTCTGGAAAAAGCGAAGAATTGTTAAAAAGGATTAGAATTTTAGAATATGCAAATATTAAAACTTTAGTAGTTAAACCACACTTTGATAATAGGTTTGCAGAAGATGAAATAATTTCTAGATCAGGAGCAAAAATATCAACTTTTAATGCTTCTACAGCCGAAGAAATAAAAGAGTTATTTAATAAAAAAAATTATAAAGCAATCGCTATTGACGAAGTTCACTTTTTTGGTAAAGATGTTCTTAATTTACTTAGTGATTTAGCTGATGATGGTGTAAGAGTAATAGTAAGCGGTTTGGATATGGATTATTTAAGAAGACCTTTTAGTATTGTTCCAGCATTACTTTCAATGGCTGAAAATGTTACAAAATTGCAGGCAGTATGTGTAAAGTGTAAAAATGCAGCATCTACAAGTTTTAGAAAAATTAATAGTAAAAATGTAAAACTTTTAGGGGACACTGAAGAATATGAAGCAAGATGCAGATCTTGTCATATAAAAGGCGAATTTGGAAAAATTAAAGATAAAAACGAAGACAAAAGTGAAGAAAAATAACCTAAAAATTTTTAGGTTATTTTTTGTTATATTAATTAAAAACTAGTTTGATTTACCGTTTTTACGTAAAGTTCTTGCTGTTTTTGCACTTACTTTAATTGTAACAACTTGCCCTTTTTCATTAAGTATTTTCATTTTTTGCAAGTTTAATCTAAAAGTTCTTTTAGTAGCATTTAAAGCGTGAGATCTTTTATTTCCCACCATAGGACCTTTTCCTGTTATTGCATCTTTTCTTGCCATATTTATTCTCCTTTTCTAATTATTTTAAAGCACTTTTTGCTTGTTTAATGATAGTTTCAAAAACTTCATGATGATGAATCGCAAGTTCTGAAAGCATTTTTCTATTAACTTCAATATTAGCTTTTTTAAGTCCGTTAATTAATTGAGAATATGTAATTCCAAGAGGTCTAGAAGCAGCATTAATTCTTGCTATTCATAATTTTCTAAAATCTCTTTTTACTTGTTTTCTATCTCTAAAAGCATAAGTTCAAGATTTAACAACTGCTTGTTTTGCAACTTTAAATCCTATTGATTTATGTCCTCAATATCCTTTAGCTAATTTTAATCATTTTTTTCTTCTTTGTCTTGTAACAGTTCCACCTTTAACTCTCATTGTTGTTACCTCTTTCTATGTTATTAAAATAAACCTTTTATTCTTTTTAAATCTGATGCAGAAACTAATGTAGCTTTTCTTGCGTGTCTTTTTTGTTTAGTTGTTTTGTTTTGAGCTAAATGAGATCTATAAGCTTGTCCTCTTTTAACTTTTCCACTTCCTGTAACTTTTAATCTCTTTTTTAAAGAGGATTTAGTTTTCATTTTTGGCATTTTCGGTTTTACCTTTCTCTTCTTGTTTTAATTCTTTTTCTTTTTTAGAACTTGTCAAATGTGGTAATTTCTTTTTATCCCTTTCAACATACATATCTAAAAATCTTTCATTTTGCTGTGCATCTTTTGTAATTTTAGCTATGTCAGAAATGTATTCATAAAATTTATCTAAAACAACTTTACCAAGTTCAGGTCTAGAAGCCTCTCTACCTCTAAATTTTAAAGAAATTTTTACTCTATCTCCATCTAAAAGAAATTCTCTAGCTTTTCTTGCTTTGGTCTCTATATCTTTAATGTTTATTCCTGGAGTTAGTCTAATTTCTCTATTATTAACAAAAGTTTGTTTTTCTTTTACTTCCTTTTGTTTTTTCTTTCTTTCATATTTAAATTTTCCATAATCCATTATTCTTCCTATTGGTTTAGGTTTGTCACCTGAATTATCAATAGAAATAATAACTAAGTCCATTTTTTGTTCTTTCGCCATTTCAATGGCTTCATTTTTAGAAAGAACACCAACTTGACTGTTGTCTGAATTTATTACGAAAATTTTTGAAAAGGGAATATTTTCATTAACAAAATGTTCTTGTTGTGGCTTTTTTTTATTCCCAAAATTGTTATTTAATTTACTAATAACTCTTTCTCCTTACGAATTTAAATAAAATAAAGTGGTAATACACCACTTTCTCTCAATTAGATACAATTTAATAATAAAATAGTTTATAAACAAAATTGTAGCATACCCATGGAATAACCATTAGGTGAGAGATTAATCTACTTTCTGCAATTTTTATCTATTGCTATTAAATTATATATTTTTTTTGCAAAAAAAGCAAATAAAAAAAGCAAATAATTGCTTTTGGTCAAATTTGAAATGGTGGGAACGAATGGAATCGAACCATCGACCTCACGATTATCAGTCGTGTGCTCTAACCGTCTGAGCTACGCTCCCATTAATAAATTTATATGCAAATTGCATACAAATTATATCACAAAATGTGTGTTTTATATTAACGTTTAGAAAATTGTCTTGCTCTACGTGCTTTTCTAAGTCCGTATTTTTTACGTTCTTTAGATCTTGCATCTCTTGTTAACATACCTGTTTCTCTTAAATTAGGTTTATAATCTTTTGAAGATTCTAATAAAGCTCTTGCTATTCCTAATCTAATTGCTCCAGCTTGCCCAGATAAACCACCACCAGAAGCATTAACGATAATGTCTCATGTTCCTTCTGTTTCTGTAATAGTTAAAGGTTGTAAAGCATCTTTAATTAAAAGATCTGACATTAAATAGTCTTTAGCTTCTCTTTTATTAATTGTAAATTTTCCTTTTCCTGGTTTTAAGATAACTCTTGCAGTAGAAGATTTTCTTCTTCCTAAACCACGATAGAATGTTCCAGTTAACATTTTTTGATTTTTCATTTCTTTAGCCATTATTTAACCTCTAATTTCATTGGTTTTTGTGCTTCATGTTTATGTTCAGGTCCAGCATATACAAATAAATTTACTCTTTGTCTATTTCCTAATTTTGTGTGTGGTAACATTCCTCTAATTGCTTTTTCAACAATAGCTGCTGGTTTTTTTGCTCTTAAATCTTTTGCTTTAATTGATTTTAATCCACCTGGATAACCTGAGTGTGAATAATAAATTTTATTTTCATCTTTGTTTGCAGTTAAAATTACTTTTTCTGCATTTATAACAATAATGTTATCTCCCATATCAACATTTGGAGTAAATGTAGGTTTATTTTTTCCTCTTAAATAAGTAGCAGCTAAAGTTGCTAAACGCCCTAAAACTTGTCCTTCTGCATCAATAACATATCATTTTTTGTCTGTTTCAAGATGCTTAACAATAGTTGTTTGTCTCATTGTTCCTTCCTTGATAATTTAATAATTTATTTAATAATGTAACAGGTATTTAATAAATATTGCTTTTAAATTATAATACTTTTTTTTATAAAACCAAATCTTTTATAAAAAAAATAACCAAAAACGGTTATTTTCATATTTTAAACTAATTCAATAATAGCCATTTTAGAATTATCACCTTGTCTTGCAGGCAATTTAATTATTCTTGTATAACCACCATTACGACTTTTATATTTTGGTCCTACTACATCGAATAAATATGATAATGCTGATTTACCATCACTGGTTTTTACATCTCTTAAAAATGCAGCTGCTAAACGACGAGAAGCAAGTGTATTAGTTTTTGCTTTTGTAATTAATCTCTCAACGTGTTTTCTTAATTCTTTAGCTCTTGCTTCTGTTGTTGTGATTCTTCCGTGAACAATAACATCTGTAGATAAAGAACGTAAAACGTGTTTTCTTCAAGTTGAATTTCTTCTAAATAATTGTGTTGGATTAGCCATTTTTAGTCTCCTTTCTTAAGTGAAATACCGCGTTCAGCTAATTTTTCAATAATTTCTTGAACGGATTTTTTACCTAAATTTTTAACATTATTTAATTCTTCTTCATCAATTTTTTCTAAGTCTGCTACAGTTCTAAATCCTGCACGTCTTAAAGCATTTAATGATCTTACTGTTAAACTTAAATCATTAATATCAATTGATTTATCTTTAGGAGTTTCTTCTTTAACTTTTTCTTCTTCAAAATAGTCTTTTTCATTAATTTCTAAATTTTCAGTATTTGAAACTATTTTCAAATGTGCAATTAAAATTTTTGCAGCTTGAGCAATAACCTCTTTTGCTTCTACTGTTCCATCTGTTTTAACATTAAATTCTAGTTTTTCTTGAATAATGTTAGAAGCTGAGTTAAGTTCACTAAATTTATATTGAACATTTGTAACAGGTGAAAAATCTGAATCAACTGCTAAAATGGTTCCTGATTTTAAATTTGATTCTAATTCAGAACCATATTCTAAAATATTTTTTTTGTTGTCTTCAAAAGAAACAAATCCTCTTCCTGATAATAAAAACATTTCGAATTTTAAAGCATTTGCTTTAGAAAGAGTTGCGATTTGTTGATCAGGGTTTACAATAGTTACTCCTGCTGGTAGTTGAATATCTTTTGCAAAAATATTTTTTTCAGTAAATTTATCATAATTAAATGAAACTCTTACAGGTTTTTTATCAATAAAAACTTCTTTATTATAAATAAACTTTACTTTCTTTAAATTATTCAATAAAGTAACTACATCTTCTTCTACGTTGTCGATTGCTTGAAATTCGTGATCTACTTTTTCAATTCTAATTGCAAATGGAGCAACTGAAGAAACTGAAGATAATATTGTTCTTCTTAAAGCTGTACCTAAAGTGTTAGCAAATCCTCTTTCTAAAGGTTCTAAAACAAAAGAAGTGAAATAATCTGAATGTTTATTTTCTTTTTCTTCTTTGTAATTTACTTTTGCCATTTTTTGCATAACTTAACAACTCCTATCTTTTTGTTTCTCTTTTGATTACTTTTCTTGGAGGTCTTGTTCCGTTATGTGGAATAGGTGTAACATCTTTAATTTCAGTAACAGTAATACCTGAAACTTCAATTTGTTTTCTTGCTGCATCTTTTCCTGGTCCTAAACCTTTAATTTCAACTTTAACTTCTTTAATTCCATGTTCTTTAGCTGCTTCAGATGCTGCTGCTGCTGCTAATCCTGCTGCATATGGAGTTTTCTTTTTTGTCCCTTTATATCCAATAGCACCAGATGAAGATCATGCAATTACATTACCTTTTTCATCTGAAAAAGTTACAATTGTGTTTTGGTGAGTTGAGTGAATGTGAGCGATTCCGCTAGTAATATTTTTTCTTTTAACTTTTCTAGCCATATCTTATTTACCTTTCTTTCCAGCAACAGTTTTTCTTGGTCCTTTTCTTGTACGTGCATTTTTCTGAGTTACTTGACCACGAACTGGTAATCCTTTTCTATGTCTGATTCCTCTATAACATTTAATTTCCATTAATCTTTTAATGTTAATAGCTACTTCACGACGTAAATCACCTTCTGTTGTATATTGTGAAGCTATATCTCTTATTTTTGATAATTGTTCTTCACTTAAATCTTTTACACGAATATTTTCGTCTATTTGAGCCTTTTGTAAAATTTCTTGAGCTCTTGATTTTCCTATCCCAAAAATATAAGTTAGAGAAATAACAACTCTCTTATTATTTGGAATTTCTATGTTTAAAATTCTAGCCATATTTTCCTAACCTTGTCTTTGTTTGTGTTTTGGTAGAATACAAATGATTCTATTTATTCCATTTCTTTTGATTATTTTACAGTCTTTACACATCTTTTTAACTGATGCTCTTACTTTCATAAATCTCCTTTATTTATGACGATAAACAATTCTTCCTTTTGTTCAATCATAAGGACTAATTTCAACATCAACACTATCTCCAGGAATTATTTTAATGTGATACATTTTCATTTTTCCTGAAATGTGAGCTTGAATTTTAGCATTATTTTCTAATAAAATTTCATACTCACTAGAATTGTGTGCTTGAATTACTTTACCTGTCATTTTGATTGCATCTTTTGCCATTTATTGAAATACCTCTTTTGGTTTTTTATTTGTACAATTAATGTTTGGTATTTATTATTATTTTATTTCTTTAAAAGTAATTGTGCCCTTTAAAGAAATACCTGGACTTATTTCGACATTGCCTTATGCCAGGCTTGTATAATTAACATTAAAAATTATACTAAATTTTTGAATTTTTCCAACTCTTTGAATTAACTTAAAATTATTCCTTTTCCATTTTTAATTAAAATGGTTTCTTCCACGTGAACTGTTTTTTTACGGTTATATTTTGGAACCACAGTTCAACCATCACTTAATATTTTAACTTCCGGACTTTCTTGTAAAATCATAGGTTCTATACAAATTACCATATTATCTCTTAACAAAATCCCTTTATCTCCTGTATATAAATTGTAAACATTAGGTGCTTCATGAAGTTTTTTTCCAATTCCGTGGCCACAAAATTCCTCTGTTGTAAACATTTTGTTTTCAAAAATAACCTTGGAAATTGCTTTAGAAATATCTCCTATCCTTGCTCCAGGTTTGATTGCATTTATACCGGCATCTATTGCTCTTTTTGCAACAGAAATCAGTTTTTCGTTTTCAAGATTATTTTCTTTTCCAACTGATTTGGAAAAGGCAGAATCTGAATAGTATCCTTTATATTTAACTCCTAAATCTATAGAAATTAAATCCCCTGTTTTTAAAATTCTTTGATCCGGAATTCCGTGAATTAACTCATGATTTAAAGAAGCGCAAATTGTGTTAGGAAAATTTTGGTAACCTAAAAAAGCTGGTTCTGCGTTTCTTTTGATAATTTCATCATAAGCAAGTTTGTCTAGTTGCAATAAAGAAACCCCTTCTTCTATTGCATCATAAACTATTTTTTTTACTTCTGAAAGAATATTTGCTGATTTAGTTATTAATTCTATTTCAAAATCTTTTTTTATCAATTTGCTCATTTTATAAAATTTCTTTAACTATTTTTTGTACTATGAATTCTGGAGTTTGTGTTGCATCTATAGTGATTAACATATTTTTGTCTTTATAATAATCTATTAATACTTTAGTTTCATTATTATAAACTTCTAATCTACGAATAATTGCTTCTTCTTCATCATCTTTTCTTTGTAATAAAACTGTATCATCATTTTCGCAAAGTAATTGCTTTGCAGAAGGTTTGAAATCAAGATGATAAGTTGCAGAACAAGTAGGGCAATATCTTCTTTTAGAAAGTCTTTGAATAATAACTTCACTTGGAGCTTGTAATAAAATAACATTTTTTATTTGAGAAGTGCTTAAATTTGATAAAAAATCTGCTTGATTAATTGTTCTTGGATAACCATCTAAAATAAAGTTAACGTTTTGTTTGTTTAATTCTTCTAACTTTTCTTTTACTATTTCATTAGTTATATTGTCAGGAACATATCTACCACTTTCAACAATATTTTTTAATTCCAAACCTAATTTAGTTTGGTTTCTAATTGCGGTTCTAAAAATTTCTCCTGTTGATAAATGAATAAAATCAATTTCTTTTGCAAGTAATGATGCAACAGTTCCTTTTCCAACTCCTGGTGCACCTAAAAAAATTATGTTTTTTATCATAATAAATCTCCGTTATTTTTATTTTGTTTAGTAAATGATTTACTAATTTTTCTTCTTTTTTGTGAAATTTTTTCTGATTGTCTTCTTGCTTTAATTTGACCTATTGTTTCTAATGCTGTGGTTATTAAAATAATAATAGAAGTTCCACCAAATGTAATGCTCCGTGGCATTCCAAACATTTGCATAATAGGTTCTAAAGAACCAATTGCTACAAGATAAAATGCAGAGAAAATAGAAAGTCTTAAAACAACAGAAATTAAATAATCTTCTGTTTGTTCTCCTGGTCTTATTCCAGGAATAAAGGTTGAATTTTTTCCAAAATCTTCTGAAATTTTATCCACTCTAGACTGTTGTAATCCCATACCAATTGCAAATAAAAAGGTAATAACTACAAATAGACTAAATCCAATTGGATCAGTTAATCTTAAACTTCTTTCTACAAAATATCTTGTAGATGAAGTGTATGGATCAAGAAGTCCTACTATTAAAGTTGGTAAAGATAAAACAATTAAAGAAAAAATGATTGGCATAACACCTGCTGGATTTACTTTAATTGGTAATACTGAAATATCTTTAACATTTTTAGTCATTCCAGATCCTGTTTGTTGAATAGGTATTTTTCTTTCTGCAGTATAAACATATGCAACTATAAAAATTAAAACTAAAAAACCAATAATATAAACTCCAAAGAAAATTATATTACTAATCAAAGAGTCTGAATTAGATCCTGAAATAAAGTAATTAAAGGCTCCTTTTAATTTACTTGGTAAACGTGTTGCGATTCCTGTGAAAATTAAAAGTGAAGTCCCATTACCAACTCCTTTTTCAGTAATTTGTTCTCCTAAAAATAAAGAAAACAAAGAACCGCTAATAAGTATACAAGGTAAAATAAAGTATTTATAATAAGCTGCATTGTTGCTTAAATATACAAAACTTTGTGCTCCTAAATTGGCATCAAACAATGTTCTAATTAAGAAAATTGATTGAGCTATAGCTATAAAAATAGTTAAAAGTCTTGTAATAATATTTATTTTACGTCTACCTAGCGGTCCTGATTGACTTAACCTATGAACTGGTGGAAATAATTTAGTTTGAGCGACCATCATAATCAAAGATGCTGTTATGAATGGTCCTATTCCTAAGGCTACTATTGAAAAGTTAGTTAACCCTCCACCACCTACAATATTAATTATTCCTAAAAATGAATTAGAATCTAAAGAAGCATTTTTATTTATAGATACACCAGGTAATGTGATTGTACCTGCTATAACAAAAATAGCTAAAATTCATATAGAAAATAATATTTTTTTAGTTAAGATTTTTTCTTTGGAAAATGTTTGAATTTTATGTTTTATATTTAAATAGATTTTTGAAAAGATTAATCCTATCCAGTTTAATACTTTTTTTAATCTATAAAACATCTTAAACCAATTCTACTTTTCCACCTAATTTTTCTACCGCTTCTTTTGCTGAGTTTGAAACGGCATTAACTTCTATAAATATTTTTTTAGTTAATGTACCTGAAGATAATAATTTTACAGGCATTGTTTTTCTTCTTGCTAATCTAGTTTCAAATAACATTTCTAATGTTACTTTGTCACCATCTTTAAATGTAGCATCTAATTTTTCTAATGATATAACTTGATATTCAACTTTATTAACATTGTTAAAACCGATTTTTGGTAAACGTCTGAAGAGAGGGTTTTGTCCTCCTTCAAATCCAGGTCTTACAGTTCCACGTTTTGTTTGTCCTGATTGTCCTCTACCAGCTTGTTTTCCTTTACCAGCTGCATGTCCACGACCTTTACGGTGTTTTTCTTTTCTTGAACCTTCAGTGTATTGTAATGTATGTAATTTATATGACATTTTTCCTCCTGGACTATTTATTGCTTAACAAATCTTCTACTTTAATATCTCTTAATTCAGCAATTTTTTCTACTGTTCTAAGATTTTGTAAAGCAATGATTGTTGCTCTAACGATATTAGCTTTTGTTCTTGAACCATAAGTTTTAGTATAAATGTTTGAATATCCTGCTAATTCTACAACTGCACGAACTGTACCAGATGCTATAATTCCTTTTCCTTTTGGAGCTGGTTTTAATAGTACTTTAGATGCTAAGAATTTTTGTTTAATTTCATGTGGTACTGTTGCAGCTTCTTCTACCACTGGAACAGTTATTAAATTGTTTTGTGCATCTTTAACTGCTTTTTTAATAGCATCTTGCACTTCATTAGCTTTTCCGTGACCAAAACCAACTTTTCCTTTTTTATTACCAACCACTACATATGCTGAGAAAGAAAATCTTCTTCCTCCTTTAACAACAGTAGTTACCCTTGCAACATCAATTACTTTTTCTTCGAATTCATTTTGGAAAGGTTGTTTGTTAAATTCTTTTTTTGGTCTTGAGAATTTACGATTATTATTAGATGTTTTTGAATCTTTGTCTTTAGAATGGAAGTGTTTTTTTGGTTCTCTTGAAGATTCTATTTTTTTAGTTGGAGTTGCTTTTTTAACAACTTCTTTTTTAATTTCTTTATTTTCCATTATTAAAATTTAACTCCTTCATTTCTAACTGCTTCTGCAAATGCTTTTACTCTTCCATGATAAATATAACCTGAACGATCAAATACAATTGATTCAATTTTTAATTCTTTAATTTTTTGTCCCATTAATTTTCCAAGTATTTCAGCTACTTTAATATTTCCGCTATATTCTTTATGTTTTAAAGTTGAAACAGATGCTATTGTTACTCCTTTAGTATCATCTATTAATTGTGCATAAAAGTTTGTTAGTGATTTGAAAACTGATAAACGTGGTTTGGTTGCTGTACCTAAAACTAATTTAGATTTAATTCTATGATGTTTTTTAATTCTAGCTTTATTTCTTGATAATTGAGCCATTGATAATACCTCGCTTCTATTCTAAAATTATTTAGAAGCTTTTTTCCCTTCTTTACGTCTAATGTTTTCATTTTTATACATAATACCTTTTCCTGAATAAGGATTAGGTTTTCTAACACTTCTAATAACAGCAGCTAATTGTCCAACTTGTTGTTTATCAATACCAGAAACAATTATGGAAACTGGTTTTGGAACTTCTACTTTTAAAGTATTTGGAACATCTATTAATACAGGGTGTGAATATCCTGCTAAAATTTCAATTTGGTTACCTTTTAATGTAGCTTTGTAACCAACACCCTTAATTTCTATTTCTTTTGAAAAACCAGAGGTTACACCTTTAATCATTCCTGCAAGTAAGGAATTAGTTGTACCGTGTAATTGCTTTGTATGTTTTTCTTCGTTTAATCTTTCTGTTGTAACTTGATTATTTTCTACTTTAATTTTGATTAAATTAGAAAATTCTCTTTTTAATTGTCCTAATTTACCTTTAACAGTAACTAAATTATTATTAACTAATACTTCTGTTCCTTCTGGAACTAATAAAACTCTTTTTCCTACTCTAGACATAAATTATCAAATGAAGGCGATAATTTCACCACCAACATTTTCCTTTCTAGCTTCTTTATCAGTTAATAAACCTTTAGATGTAGAAACAATAACTGTTCCATATCCTGAAAGTACTTTTGGCAAATCTCCAACAGATGAATAAACTTTTAATCCTGGTTTTGAAACTCTTTTAATTCCGGTAATAGCACTTGTTGTACCTTTATATTTTAATTCTACAACAAGTTTTTTTTCTACACCTTCTCCTTGAGTTTCAAAATTTTGAATATAACCTTCTTTTTTGAAGATTTCTAAAATTTTGTGTTTTTTATTAGAATGTGGGATTTCAACAAATTTGTGTTTTCTCATAAATGCATTTTTGATTCTTACAATCATATCTGCAATTGGATCTGTAATTATAGCCATAATTATCAACTCGCTTTCTTAATACCAGGAATTTTTCCTTCATGTGCTAATTTTCTAAAACAAATACGACAGATTTTAAATTTTCTTAAAACAGCATGTGGACGACCACATAATTCACATCTTGTATATTCTCTAACTTTGAATTTTTTATGTTTTTTAGCTTTTGCTTTTAATGATGTTTTTGCCATTTTACTCCTATTTTTCTGCCTTACCAAAAGGCATTCCTAATTGTTCTAATAAAAATTTTGCTTCTTTATCTGTATTTGCTGTTGTAACAATAATTACATCCAATCCCTTAATTTTTCTAATTTTATCAAAACTAATTTCTGGAAAAATAATTTCTTCTTTAATTCCTAATGAATAATTTCCTCTTCCATCAAAAGCTTTAGGATTTACACCTCTAAAGTCTCTAATTCTTGGAATTGCTACATTAATTAATTTATCTAAGAATTCTCACATTCTTTCTCTTCTTAATGTAACTTTTGCTCCCATTGGCATTCCTTCACGTAATTTTCATGAAGCTAATGATTTTTTAGCAACTGTTTGATAAGGTTTTTGCCCTGAAATTAATCCCATTTCATTCATAACTTCTTCTATAGCTTTAGAATTAGTTACTTCTTTTCCAGCTGTCATATTTAAAACAATTTTTTCAATTTTAGGTAATTGCATTACAGATGTATAAGCAAATTTTTCTTGTAAATTCTTTTTAACTTGTTTTTCGTATTTTTCTTTTAATGTCATCTTTATAAAATTACCTTTCTAACTAAATTGTTTTCCCTGTTTTTTTAACAAAACGCACTTTTTTATTATTTACCATTTTGTAACCTATTTTTGAATATTGAGCTGGTTTATCTTTAGTAGCTTTTTTAACTAATAAAGATACTTTTGAAACGTGTAATGGGAATTCAACAACCTCAATTGAACCTTCACTTCTTGATTGTGATGGTTTGTGGTGTTTAGTTTTTTTATTAATATCTTTAATTTTAACTTCTTGTGTTTTTGGATAAACTTCTAAAACTTGACCAATTTTTCCTTTATGTGATCCTGAAATAACTATTACTTCATCATTTTTTCTAATTTTCATATCAATAATTATTCCTTTCTATAAAACCTCTGGTGCAAGTGAAACAATTTTGGAATATCCTTTGTCTCTTATTTCTCTAGCTATTGGACCAAAAACACGTGTTCCTCTTGGAGAACCATCTTCTTTAATAATAACAACTGCATTGTCATCAAATTTTATATGTGAACCATTTTTTCTTTTGATTCCATAAGTTGAACGAACAATAACTGCTTTCACAACTTGTCCTTCTTTTACAATTCCGTTTGGAAGAGCTTTTTTAACTGAACAAACTATCACATCACCAATATTTGAAGTTTTTTTAACTGAACCACCTAAGTTTCTAATTAAACCCACTTCTTTTGCACCTGAGTTATCTGCAACAACTAATCTTGAGAGTTCTTGAACCATTATTTAGCTCCTTCTTTTGCTTTTTCACGAATTTCAACTAATCTAAATGTTTTAGTTTTTGAAAAAGGTCTTGTTTCACTGATTTTAACAATATCTCCTAAAGAAGCTTCTTCTTTTTCATCGTGAGTTGCAAATTTCTTAGTAACTTTAAATCTTTTTCCATATAAAGGGTGTTTAACATAAGAATCTACTGCAACAATAATTGTTTTTTGATTCTTATCAGAAACAACAGTACCAATTAATGTTTTCTTTGTATTTTTTCTTTCCATTATTTTCCACCTTTATCATTGTTTTCTTTTTGTTGTATAGCTGTTAAAACTCTGGCAATATTTTTTCTAATTTCTTTGATTTGATGAGTTTTATCTAAACGTGATGTAGCATTTTTAAATCTTAAAGAAAATAACTCAGCTTTGTGTTCAGCTACTAATTGTTTTAGTTCTGAAAGAGATTTGTTTTTTAATTCTTTAAATTCCATTATTCATCCCCTTCTTCATTTGCTTTAACTATTTTTCATTTTACTGGTAATTTATGTCCACCAAGTCTTAAAGCATCTCTAGCTATTTCTTCTTTTACTCCTGAAACTTCAAACATCATTGTATTAACTTTTACAACTGCTACTCACTTTTCAGGAGAACCTTTACCAGATCCCATACGTACTCCGATAGGTTTAGAAGTTAATGATAAGTGAGGGAAAATTCTAATATGAACATCTCCTTCACGACCCATTCTTCTTGTGATAGCAATCCTTGCAGATTCAATTTGTCTAGCTGTTACTCAAGCAGAAGTTGTTGCTTGTAAACCAAACTCTCCAAATGAAACTTTATTTCCTTTATGTGCTTCTCTTTTATCGTGTGAAATTCTAAAATTTCTTCTATATTTGGTTCTTTTTGGTTGTAACATTATTTATCACCCTCTTTAACCTCTCCTAAAGAAATTCATACTTTCACTCCTAAAGCACCATAAGTTGTATGAGCTGTTGCTTGAGCATAATCAACATTTTGTCTTAAAGTGTGTAATTTCATTTCTCCTTCAGAATATCCTTCTGCACGAGCCATTTCCACACCGTTTAATCTACCAGAAACTTGAGTTTTAATTCCTTTAGCTCCTGCTTTTAAAGCAACTTTAATTCCAAATTTTTGAGCTACTCTAAATGATCCTCTGTTTTCTAATTTAATAGCTATTTGTTCAGCTACTAATCTTGCGTTTAATTCTGGTTTTTGAATTTCAACAACATCAATTGATAAATTTAATTTTTTATTTTTAACAAATTTTTGAATATCTGTTGTCATTTTTTTAACATTTTCTCCACCTTGACCTAATACTACACCAGGTTTAGCTGTATGAATTGTTAAAGTAACTTTATTGTTTTGATCTCTTCTAATTTCAACTTGTCCTATTTGATAATCTCTAACAAATTTTTCAACATATTCTCTAATTTTTACATCTTCTAATAAGTAAGTAGCAAAATTAGCTTTATCAGCAAATCAATTTACATTATGTTTTTTAGTAATACCGTATCTAAAACCATTTGGATTAACTTTTTGTCCCATAAAATTTTCCTACTTTCTTTCCTCTACTGTTATTGATAAATGTGATGTTCTTTTTAAAATTGAATATGCTGTTCCTTTAGATCTTGGTTGAAATCTTTTATATGTAGGCCCTTCATTAACTTGAACTGAACTTACGAATAAATTATCACCATCCATACCAAAGTTATTAATTGCATTAGCAATTGCTGAATTTAATAATTTAATAAATAATTTTGATGCTTTTTTATTTGTGTTATGTAGGATTGATAGTGCTTCTGTTGTATTTTTATAACGGAATAAATCTGCTACTAAACGAGCTTTTTGAGCAGATACTCTTTGCATTTTAACACTTGCTATTGCTTTTTGCATTATTTTTTCTTCCCTTTATCAGCACCATGACCTGTATAGGTTCTTGTTGGAGAAAATTCTCCTAATTTATGTCCTACCATATCATCTGTTACAAAAACATCATTAAATATTTTTCCATTATGAACTTGGAATGTTAGTCCTACAAATTGAGGAAAGATTGTTGATCTTCTAGATCATGTTTTAATTGGTTTTTTATTTTTTTGTTCATTCATTAATTCAACTTTTTTTAATAAAGATGTATCAGCGAATGGACCTTTTTTAAGTGATCTAGCCATTATTTACTTTCCTTTCTTCTTCTTATAATTAATTTTGTTGAAGATTTCTTATTATTTCTTGTTTTAACACCAAGAGCTTTTTTACCTCATGGAGTTAATGGAGATTTTCTACCAATAGGTTGTTTCCCTTCTCCCCCTCCATGTGGGTGATCAATTGGGTTCATTACAGATCCACGAACAGTAGGTCTAATACCTAAATGTCTATTTCTTCCTGCTTTACCAATGTTAACTAATGAATGTTCTTCATTACCTACAACCCCAATGGTTGCTCTACATTTTGCTAAAATTCTTCTATATTCACCTGATTTTAGTCTTAAAACTACATATTTTCCATCTTCGTCTTTTCCTTGGATTTGTGCAGAAGAACCGGCTGAACGAGCGATAATCCCTCCACCACCAGGTTGCATTTCAATGTTATGAACAACTGTACCTTCAGGAATATTTGATAAAGGTAATGAGTTACCTACTAAAATATCAACTTGTTCACCTGAAATAACTTTTTGTCCAATCTTAATGTCTTTAGGTGATAAAATATAACGTTTTTCACCATCTGCATAAACAACTAAAGAAATATTAGCTGATCTATTTGGATCATATTCAATAGATTTAATTGTTCCAAAAATATTATCTTTATTTCTTTTGAAATCAATAATACGATATTTTCTTTTATTTCTACCACCTTTGTGACGTGTAGTTATTTTTCCTTGATTATTTCTACCTGATTTTTTAGGTAATGTAACTAATAAACTTTTTTCAGGTTCATGTCCTGATAAATTTTGTTTATAATCAAGGGTAGACATACCACGACGACCATTTGAAGTTGGTTTATAATGTTTAATCGCCATTTTCTCTCCTTATTTTATTAATAACTTTAAAATATTTTTTTCTTTAAAGTTCTATGTAATTATTTTTTATCTTTATTTTTTTTAGCTGCTATTTTTTCTGCAACTTTTTTATCAACTTCTGATGCTGATTTAGAAACTTTTGTTTCTTTTTTAGTTTCTTCTACTACATTTGTTTGTTTTTCTGATGTTGGTGATTCTAAATCTTCATTCAGAACAGCAATTGTGTGTCCTTCAACTAAAGTAACAATAGCTTTTTTGAAAGAATTTGTAAATCCTTGATATCTACCTAATTTTGCAGGTTTTTTTGGAACGTTGAAAATATTTACTTTTTCTACTTTAACATTAAAAATATATTCAACTGCTTTTTTAACTTCACTTCTGTTAGTTCTTCTATCGACAGCAAAAACATATGTTCCTGAACTCATTTGTAAATAACTTTTTTCAGTTAAAATTGGGTATTTGATTATTTCATTAATATTCATTATTTAACCAACCCTTCTAAATATTTAATATCATCTTGACTTAAAATCAAAATATCTGCTTTTATTAAATCTTCTATTAATAATGAAGTAACTTTTGTAACTTTAACATTTTGAAGATTTCTTGCAGAAATATAAACTTTTTCATCATTTGAAACTATTAAAATATTTCTTAATTTTTCTACTTGTAAATTTTTTAATTTAGAAACAATTTCTTTTGTTGAATATTTTTCAACTTTTATTTCATCTACTATAACTTGTTTGTTTTTGGCTAATTGTGATAAAGAACTTAATAAAGCTAATTGTCTAACTTTTTTATTTACTTTTAAATTGTAATTTCTTTCCACTGTAGGTCCAAAAACTCTTCCACCACCTACTCAAATTGGTGATCTCATAGAACCAGCTCTTGCTCTACCTGTACCTTTTTGTCTTCAAGGTTTTTTACCAGTACCACTTACTTCAGCTCTATTTTTTACTTTATGTGTTCCTTGTCTTCTTGAAGCTCTTTCAGCAATAATTGAATCAAATACAGCTTGTTGATTAAATGTTTCAATTCCAAAAACTTCTTTTGGTAATTTAACTTCTTTTCTTACTAATGGAGTATCAACTTTTTTTGATGTTTTAACTTCTACTTTTTTAGTTGTTTTAGAAACAGGTTTTTTTGTTGATGTTTCTTTTTTAGAAGTTGTTGATGTTTTTTTAACAACCTTTTCCATTATTTATCTCCTTCTGCTTTATCTTCAGCTGCTTTTAATAATTCTTTCATTTCTTTTACTGACATTTCCATATGTAGTTCTACATTATATTTTTTAGCTAATTCAAATAAATGATTTTTTTCTAAAGCCTCTTTTAAGTTAACTAATTGAACAGGTGTTTTAGAAGGTAATTGTTTAACAGCTTCTTTTAGAATAACAAATGATTTTTTAGGCCCAGGAACTGAACCTTTAACTATAATTAAATTATTTTCTAAATCAATGCTTAAGATTTCAAGATTTTGAACTGTTCTTTTTACATTTCCTAATTGTCCAGGCATTGTCATACCTTTAACAACTTTGTTTCCTGAAATATCTCCTAAAGATCCTGTTTGTCTTAATGGTTGTGATCCACCCCCACCACCGTGTGATTTAGGTCCGATTGCTTGATTATGTCTTTTAATTGTTCCAGCAAATCCTTTTCCTTTTGATGTTCCTGTAACATCAATTAATTCACCTACTGAAAAAATAGATAAATCAACTGATTGTCCAAGTTCAAATCCAACCATTTCTCTAATTTCTTTTACGAAGCGCTTAGGTGCTGTGTTAGATTTTTTAAAATGACCTTGTTCTGGTTTGTTTTGTCTAGAAATTTTCTTATCTTCTAAACCCAATTGTAATGCATTGTAGCCATCTTTTTCTTTTGAAAAAACTTGTGTTACAACATTTGGTTTAACTTCAATAACTGTTACTGGTAATAAAATACCTGAATCAGCATATAGTTGAGTCATTCCAACTTTTTTTCCTAAGATTCCTTTCATCTTGAATCCTCCTTATTTTATTTATTTAGTATCTATAAGTATTTGAGCACCTACTGGTAATTCAACTCTCTTAATTTTGTCTAATACTTCTTTTGAAAATTTGTTTAAAACAATTAATCTTTGATGTGTTCTACTTTCAAATTGTTCACGTGATGTTTTATTAACATGAACTGAACGTAAAATAGTAAATACTTCTCTTTTTGTAGGTAATGGAACTGGTCCACTAAAATCTACTTTTAATTCTTTTAATAAATTTACTAATTTAAGTGATGCATTATCAACTATTTTATGATCAAATGCTTTTAATTTAATTTTTAACTTATTTTCCATTAAAATTGTTGTCCTTTCTGTTCTTTTTTTGATGAACTAGACTCCACATAAAAACCGATACTCTGCTAACAACTAATTTCGGAGTATCGCAACCTTATGTTTCAACGTCTAAATTTACTTTTAAATTATACTACATTTTTTAAAAAAGTGAATTAAAAAAATAATAAAAAAACTCCTAATCAGGAGCTAATAGTTCTTTCAAAACTGAATAGCAAATTACTTCTCAAATTAAATTAAATACCTAAAATTTTAGCTATTAAATCAATCAATTTATTAGTATTGGTTAGCTCAATGTATTACTACACTTACACACCCAACCTATCAACCTCATCGTCTATAAGGAATTTCAAGGGAACATTAATCTCTGAGGAGGCTTCCCGCTTAGATGCCTTCAGCGGTTATCCTTTCCGTATTTAGCTACCCAGCTATGCTTCTGGCGAAACAACTGGAGCACCAGTGATACGTCCGCTCCGGTCCTCTCGTACTAAGAGCAGCTCTCATCAATATTCCAACGCCCACATCAGATAGGGACCGAACTGTCTCACGACGTTCTGAACCCAGCTCGCGTACCGCTTTAATTGGCGAACAGCCAAACCCTTGGAACCGACTCCAGCTCCAGGATGCGATGAGCCGACATCGAGGTGCCAAACCTTCCCGTCGATGTGATCTCTTGGGGAAGATAAGCCTGTTATCCCCGGGGTAGCTTTTATCCGTTGAGCGACGGCCATTCCACAATGTACCGCCGGATCACTAAGTCCTGCTTTCGCACCTGCTCGACTTGTAGGTCTCGCAGTCAATCACACTTTTACCTTTGCGCTCTTCATATGGTTTCTGACCATACTGAGTGTAACTTTGAACGCCTCCGTTACCTTTTAGGAGGCGACCGCCCCAGTCAAACTACCCACCACGCACTGTCCCCCTTCCAGATAATGGAAGCAGGTTAGAAAATCAATATAACAAGGGTGGTATTTCAAGGTTGACTCCATAAGAACTGGCGTTCCTACTTCAAAGTCTCCCACCTATCCTACACATGTTAGACCAATTTTCAATACGAAGCTATAGTAAAGCTCCACGGGGTCTTTTCGTCTTGATGCGGGTACCCAGCGTTTTCACTGGGACCATAATTTCACCGAGTCCAATGTTGAGACAGTGGGGAGATTGTTACGCCTTTCGTGCAGGTCAATAATTAGTTGACAAGGAATTTCGCTACCTTAGGACCGTTATAGTTACGGCCGCCGTTCACCCGGGCTTCATTTTACTGCTTCGCTAAT
>NZ_JBTGVF010000004.1:0-60704 GCF_054343435.1 Mycoplasma sp. 5370 | reverse complement strand
ATTGAGAAATTTTTACACAAAATTTATTACACTTCCCACAAGTTTAGATAACTTGTGTTTTTAGTAAGCTTTTGCAAAAAGAACATATCTTTTTGAAGGTTTTTGTGAAAACATACATAAGCCTTCATCAACTGGTTTTAAATATTTAAATGGAATACATCTAGAAGTAGCACCAGTTTCTTTTTGGATCATTTCTTCTTCTTTTTCATCTCCATTAAATGCAGTAATAACAAATTTATTTTTAGCAATTTCTTTTTTGAAATCTTCATAGTTATTTACAACTACTGTATTGTCTTCAAGTCTTTTTTTAGCTCTTTGATACATACTATCTTGAATTTCAATTAATTTGTCTTCAAGATAATCTCTTAAAATAGAAATTTTTACTTTTTCTTTTTGTAATGTATCTCTTCTAACTACTGTAACTACACCTTCTTCAACATCTTTAGGTCCTACTTCCACTCTAATAGGAACTCCTTGAATTTCTGAATTAGCCGCTTTATATCCTGGTTGATTATCGCTTCTATCTACTCTAACTTTTAGTTTTTTAGCTAGTCATTTTTCTAGTTGATTTACTGTTTTTGACACTTGTGGATTTTTATTTGCAAAAAGTTCGAGAATATCAACTTGAATTGGAGCTATTCTTGGTGGAATTACAATTCCAGAATCATCTCCGTGAGTCATAATTAAAGCACCTAATAATCTTGTAGATAAACCTCAAGATGTTTGATAAGCAAATTCATCTTTATTATCTTTATTTGTAAAAATAATTTTGAAAGCACGTGAAAAATTTTGAGCTAAATAATGGGAAGTTCCTGATTGAAGTGCTTTTCCATCCTTCATCATAGCTTCAATTGTATAAGTAGAACAAGCACCTGCAAATTTTTCTCTTGGTGTTTTTTTACCAACAACTGTAGGAATAGCTAAATATTTTTTTAAAAATCTTTCATAAAGTTTAATCATGTCTCTTGTGAATTTTCTAGCTTCCATAGCATCGGAGTGAACTGTATGTCCTTCTTGTCATAAAAATTCACTAGTTCTTAAAAAAGGATTTGTTGTTTTTTCTCATCTCATAACTGAAGTTCATTGGTTATAAATCAAAGGCATATCCTTATAAGATTCAATATTTTTTTTAAACAAATCAGCAAATAAAACTTCACTAGTAGGTCTAATATACAGGTTATTGTGTAATTTTTTATCACCAATATGTGTTACAGTAACAAGTTCAGGAGCAAAACCTGCCACATGCTCTTTTTCTGTATTAATAAAGAAATCAGGAATTAGCATTGGTAAATAAACATTTTGAATTCCTTTTTCTTTAAATAATTTATTCATTTCTGTTTGAATATTTTCTCAAATAGCATAAGAATTAGGTTTAAAGATTATAGTTCCTTTTACAGGACCATATTCTATTAATTCTCCGTTTTTTATAACATCCACATATCACTGTGCAAAGTTTTCTTTTCAAGGTGTAATTTTATCAAGCTTTTTCATATGTATAATTTTATATTTTTTTGGTAAAAAACAAAATAAAAAATTGTTTTTTTAATATTATTTTAACTTTTTGAAAAAAGGTATTCATTAAATAAAAAATCAACCATTATGATTTTGGTTGAATTTTTGTTTTTAAATTATTTATTTTTTGTTTGAGATTTAAAAATATAATTGTAAATTTCTTGATAGTTAGAAACTGGGTGGAAAGTAATATTTTCTTTAACTTCTTCAGCTAGATCAACAATATTTTTTTCATTATCTTTAGGAATGAAAATAGTTTTAATACCAAATTTATATGCTGCAAGAGTTTTTTCTTTTAGACCACCAATTGCTAATACTTTTCCTCTTAATGTTATCTCTCCTGTCATTCCAATTGTTGGAGAAACAGGTTTTTTAGCTAAAGCAGAAATAATTGCGGTAGTGAAAGTTACACCGGCAGAAGGTCCGTCTTTTGGAACCGCACCTTCAGGAACGTGAATGTGAATTTGATTATTTTCAAAATCAAAATCAATACCAAATTCTTTAGCATTTGCACGAACATAACTAATAGCTATTTCTGCAGATTCTCTCATAACATCTTTTAATTGACCAGTTAATTTAATTTCAGCTTTGGTAGAAGGAACGGTATTAACTTCAATTGATAATGTTGAACCACCATAAGCAGTGTAAGCTAGTCCATTAACTATCCCTATTTGTGGTTTAGTTTCGTTTATATCATCTGAGAATTTTTCAATTCCAAGCATATCTGTTACAACTTTTTTATCAACTATAAAATCTTTGTCTTTGCTAATTTCGTTTTTTAATAGTTTAACGATAATTTTTCTAGCAATTTTATCTAAATTTCTTTTTAAATCCCTTACTCCCGCTTCTCTTGTATAAGATTTAATAATGTATTCAATTGTTTCTAAATCAATATTAAAGTATTTTTTATCTAATTGAGTTTCGCTTAAAACTTTATCTAATAAATGATTTTTAGCAATTTCTTTTTTTTCTAATAAAGTATAGGAAGATAATTCAATAATTTCCATTCTATCTGCAAGAGCTTCGGGAATACCATCAAAGTAATTTGCTGTTGCAATAAAAATAACTTTAGATAAATCATATTCTGTTTCTAAATAATGATCTTGGAAAAATTTATTTTGCTCTGGATCTAAAACTTCTAGCATTGCTGATGCAGGATCTCCTCTAAAATCTGAAGACATTTTATCAATTTCATCTAACAAGATAACCGGGTTAGAAACACCTGCTTTTTTAATTGCATTAATTATTTTTCCTGGCATAGCTCCAACATAAGTTCTTCTATGTCCTCTAATTTCTGATTCATCTCTAACTCCACCAAGAGAAATTTTTATCATTTTTCTCCCAATGGCGTCAGAAATAGATTGAGCAATAGAAGTTTTTCCTGTTCCAGGAGGACCAACTAAAGTTAAAATAGGCATATTATTATTTAATTTATTAGAATGTTTATCAAATAAACTTAAATCTAAAGCAGCATTTTCTGTTGGCAATGGCTTAATAATATTTAATTTTTTCTCATCATTTTTGTTTTTTATGTTTGTTAAAACAGCAAGAAATTCTAAAATTCTTTCTTTAACATCTTTTAAACCAAAGTGTTTTTTTGCTAATTCCTTGGATGCTTGTTCTATGTCTAAATGATCAATTTTTACTTTTCTTCAAGGTAAATTATAAATTAAATCTAAATAATTTTTAGTTACATTGGCTTCAGGAGAGCTAGACAACATTCCTTTTAATTTTCTTGTTTCATTTTTAATTATTTCTCTTACTTCTAAAGGAAATTTATTTTCATCATCTTTTTTAAACAATTCTTTTTCATTTTTTTCTTCTTGAGAATCTTCATCACCTAATGTTTGACGAATTGCTCTCATTTTTTCTCTTAAAATAAATTCTTTTTGTTGTTTATCAAGAGTTTTTTTCATTTTATTTTCTATTTCATTAACAATCGCTCTTTCTTGAATCAAACTATTAATAAAATCTGCCATTGCTGCTAATCTTTGTAAATTATCTGTTGCAAAAATTAAACGTTTTTTATATTCTTTTGGTAAATCTACTTCTTCAGCAATTGCTAAAAGTGGAAAAATGATTTCATTTTCATCCATTAAATTTTTTAATGAAAAAAGTGGTTCAAAAAATTCTTTAATTGGTTTTAAAAAGGAATGATTTGAAAATTCTTCTTCCATTTTTCTAATACCAGCTTTTACAGCGCCAAGACTAGAAGAATTAAATTTTATAAATTCTGCATCAACATCTTGACCGATGATTCTACTAAAACTTTTATCTACTGGAGAAAAAGAATTAATTTTAACCTTTTGAGCTGTTGGCAACATATTTAATTCAACAAAAGTTTTCATCTCTCTTTTTATATCAATTATTCTTCAAACTATACCAACTTTTTCTTCATCAGGAATTACTTCCATATTCATTGTAGAGTCGATTCATAAATCAAAATGAGAAATAACTACAGGAAAACCTTCACTTAAATCGTTATTTTCCCCGTATTTTTCCCTTTCTTTTCATAAAAATTTAAATTCTTGTTCATCTAGTCTAATTACTTTTTTAGTAAAAAGAAAGACTTCATCGAAATTTAATAATAACATTTTGTTTTTTGTTTTATTTTGCATATCTCCCCTTTGCTTAATTTAATTATTTAATTATACAATAAATAAAATTATATAATAAAAATTAGCACTCTCCAATAAAAAGTGCTAATTTTTTTAAAATCTATTTTAATCTTTTCATTTTAATGAATTAAGTGCTGCTTTTAGTGCTGCAACTTTTTTATCATCAGAAAGTCCATAATATCCTTCTGCAAGTCCTTCTTCAAATCCACCATATGAAGCATTACCACCAATTAGAACATATCCTTCTGCTCAAGTTTCATTTTCGTGAGTTACTTGACCATCTGTGCCTTTTGTATATTTGATTCCTTTTGTATTAACATCAAAGTTACCAAATAATTTTTTTGTTGTTTCTAATACTGTTTTTCTATCTGTATTAGATTTTTTAGCTGATGCTATGTCGTTGAAATCATCAAAGTTATCTCCAACTCTCATAACAACTTTAAAGGAAACAGCAGTTGCTCCTGATTGTTCAGCACTTAAGTCAAATTTTTTATCAGAACTTACTAAATTCATTCTTGCTTCTTTAGCAGATTTTACCCTTTTTCCATTAGCATCTTTTTGAATGTGATCTCATGGTTTGTCTTTGGTTAAATCAACTCCTTGCATTCATCAAATTCATTTTGGCATGTATTTTGCTTCTAATCCTTCAGCTACTAAATTTGCTTTTGTAGGTTCTAGTTGATTTTCTTGTTCTCTATTTGAGTTGAACATAACAACTCCACCTTTTGATCATACGTGTTTAATAAATTCAATAGCTCCTGCTATTTTTTTAGCTTTTTTATCTTGAACAAATTGATTTCATGAATCTGCATTAAATGTTTGTTTATGTAACACTAAGTAATTTTGGTAAGCATAGTTATTTAAAACTGTTTCATCTAAATCCATAAATACAACTGGAATAGATTTTCCTTCTGTTGTATTTGTAACAGTTACATGTTCTCCATTTGTTTTTACTTTATCAAGTTCAAAAACACTTGTTTGTCCTTCTACTAAAGTATCAAATTGTTTCATTGCTGATTGGTATAAAGTGTATGCCATAGCATCTTTTTCTGCTGAAACTGAATTTCAAACATTAGCTAATCATCTTTGATTATCTAAAATGTTTTTATCTTCTGAATTTTGGTTAGTTGAAGTTTGATTTGTTGTTTTTTCACCACAAGAAACAACAGTTGCAAAAGCGATTGCTGGTGTTAACACTAGACTTGATTTAATTAAAATATTCTTTAA
This sequence comes from Mycoplasma sp. 5370, assembly GCF_054343435.1. Taxonomy (NCBI): domain Bacteria; kingdom Bacillati; phylum Mycoplasmatota; class Mollicutes; order Mycoplasmatales; family Mycoplasmataceae; genus Mycoplasma; species Mycoplasma sp. 5370. Next base: position 55,347 of record NZ_JBTGVF010000004.1, on the reverse strand, counting down.
TTTCATTTTTCTCCTTAAAAATATTAATTTTTGATTACATATAAAATTATAGAAAAATATGAATAATTTTTATAAAATAAAATCAAAAAGTTGCATTTTTTATGAATTTTTATGGAAAAATTCATTTTATGCCCTTTTAGTTAATTAAATTTTGAGTCCGTTTCAATAAAAAAACATCATATTTTGTTTTTTAAATATGATGTTTTTGTTTTCTGTGATTTTTATAATAAGTTTCTAAAAATACAATAATTCCAAAGGTTAATATTGAAGAAAGAAGGTAATTAGCTAAATTAAATGGAATAAAAGTAATTAAAGAAACTGTAAAATATTTAGTTAAATATTCTTTATAACTCATTTTTATACCATATAAATAAAAATATGGTCAATTAAAAACAAAAATATTTAGTGTGGTAATTACAATAGTTGTAACTATAATAGATAAAACTAAAGATAAAATAATAAACCAGTTTTTATTTTTAATTATTTTTTCAAAAAGTTTTTTAAACAAGAAAAAACTAAATATAAAGATCAAGTTTGCTACTAATAAAATAAAATGTCCCAAATAACCCGTTGCATCTATATTTAATTGAATTACTGGTCCTAAAAGAAATCTTATTAATAAAGCAATTAAAGTATATCTATAACGCAAAAAGAACGCGATTGGAAATATAAAGATAATTGATAGGTCAATTTTTAAACCAAAATCCCCAAGTGGTCACGCTATATATTTACTTAGAAAAAGAGCTATTAAAGATAAACAAAGAAAAATAGCTGTAAATACAATTGAAAACACAACTCTTTCTTTGGAGTAAGAAAAGTTTTTATGCATTTAATAAATAACTTAATCCAATAAGTGCTGAATTGTCCTTTAATTTATCAAATTTAAACTTAACTTGTTTAAATTGTTGTTTATCACAAAGTGTTTTTGCCATTTTAATAGCTTCTTTTACAAAGAAACTGTTTTTGTGAGTTACTGAACCTCCAAAAACAATTAAATTCGGAGCTAAAATCCCTATAAATGTAGCAATAGTTTTAGCTAAAGTTATAACAGATTCATTATAAACTCTTTCAAAAGTTTCATCTTTGTTGTAATTTTCTAAAACTTCTTTTGCATCTACTTTTTTATCTTTTAATTGACTAGCTCTTAGTGCAAAACCTGTTCCAGAAACAAATAGTTCTGCAGCATATTTAGATAAATGAAATGTGCTAAAAAGTGGTTCTCCAAGAGGAATTCTAGCAATTTCTTGTCCTAAATGATTTACTCCAGTGTAAATTTGGTTGTTAATAACTAATCCTGCACCAAATCCTGTAGAAATGGTAAAAAATTGAGTTATATCTTCTTTATTTTGATTATAAAAATGATGGTTAGCTAAAGCCATAGCATTAGCGTCATTTTCAAAAACAATTTTTTCTAATTTAGTGTTATTTAAAAGATATTCTTTAACATTTAAATTTTTTCAACCTTTTAAATTAGGGGTGTTAAAGATGATACCATCTTTGTAGTTAGCAGGCCCTGGAATGCAAACTGCTAATTTATTAATTTCATATCTATTGATGAGTTTAACTATTTTATCAAGTGTTTCTTGTCAGTTAGTTGTGTTGGTTTGAAATTTAATTTTTTTTGTAATTTTGTGTTCTTTTATTAAAGCAAAACGAACATTAGTTCCGCCAATATCAACTGTTGCAAATTTATTCATTATTTTGTACCGAAAATCCTATCTCCTGCATCTCCAAGACCGGGTAATATATATTTTTTATCATTTAATTTTTCGTCTTTTGCTGCTAAAAAGATTTTAACATCTGGATGTTTAGAAGAAACATGATTAATTCCTTCTTGCACACCAACAAGACAAACTAAATTTATATTTTTAAATCCATCAGCTTTTAATCTACTAATAGAATCTACTGCTGATGTTCCAGTGGCAAGCATTGGATCTACCACTAAAATTAAAGAATCTTTAGAAACATTAGGTATTTTATAAAAGTATTCATGAACTTCAAAAGTTTTTTCATCTCTATAAACTCCAATATGTCCAACTCTTGATGTTGGAACAAGTGATAAAATTCCTTCTACCATCCCAAGACCAGCTCTTAAAATTGGTACTATGACAATTTCTTGTTCCATTTTTTGTCCAATAGTTTCCACTCCCACTGCTGTTTTAACTTTACAATCGACAGTTTTATAATCTCTTAAAATTTCATACACCATTAATGTTGAAATTTCTTTTAGTAATTCCCTAAATAAATGGTGTGTTGTGTTTTCGTCTCTCATTATTGTTAATTTTGTAGTAATTAGGGGGTGATTTAAAACTTTTACCATTTATATTTCTCCTTTATTTTTCTGTATATTTGGTTTTTTAATAGTTATTATTTTTATCTAAAGCTATTCCTTGCATAATTTGAACACCTGATGATGTTCCAAATCTTGTAGCACCAAGATCATACATTTTTTTCAAGTCTTCTAGACTTTTTACTCCACCGGCTGCTTTGATTTCAATTTTGTCTCCTACAACTTCTTTCATAATTTTAATATCTTCTTCTGAAGCACCTCTATATGAAAAACCTGTTGAAGTTTTAACAAATTCTGCTCCGGAAGCTAAAACTATTTCTGTTGCTTTTTTGATTTCGTCCTTAGTTAATAAAGCTGTTTCTACAATAACTTTTAAAATTTTAGAACCGATTTCTTTTTTAACTGCTTTAATATCGTTTAAAACAAATTCATATTGTTCGTCTTTTAATTTCCCGATATTAATAACCATATCAATTTCATCAGCTCCGTGGTTAACAGCGAGTTTTGCTTCTTGTGCTTTTGCTTGTGTAATCATTGCACCTAAAGGGAAACCAACCACTGCTGTGATTCCTACTTCAGAATTTTCTAATTTTTCTTTTACATATTTTACTCATGATGAGTTTACACAAACTGTTTTAAAACCGTATTCTTTTGCTTCAGCAACAAGTTTATTAATTTCTTTTGTTGTTCCTTCTGGTTTTAAATAAGTGTGATCAATTAATTTTGCTCAATTCATTTTTACTCCATTTTTTCTAAAATTATTTTATTTTCTACTGTTTGAGAATTTATTTTATATGAATCTTTTAATTCTTGAACTAATTCTTCATTTATTGGATTTGAAGAATATAGTGTGAATAAAAGATCGTTTTTATTAACTTTGTCATTTGTTTTTTTGTTAATTTGTATTCCTGCTTCAAAATCGATTGAATCTTCTTTTGTTTCCCTTCCTGCACCAAGTTTTGAAGCAACGATACCAAAATCTAATGCGGAAGTGATTTCCATATATCCATCTTTTTGGGCAAATACTTCTAATTTGTATTTTGGATTTCAAAAATCAGCAGCTTTCAATTTATCAACATCTCCGCCTTGGAATTTTACAAATTCATAAAATTTATCAAGTGCTTTACCGTTGTGAACTACTTCTTCAATCATTTTTAAAGCTTCTTGTTCATCGTTTGTAACTTTTGCTTGTTTTAGAATTGTAGAACAAGCAGAATAACATAGCTCAACAAAATCTTTTGGTCCATTACCTTTTAAAGTTTCAATAGCTTCTAAAACTTCATTTTTATTTCCAATAGCTTTTCCCATTGGTCTAGACATATTGGTTATTTCTACTCTAACATCTCTATTAAGTTGTTTTCCTATAGTAATCATTTGTTCGGATAATTTTTTTGCTTCTTCTAAATTACTCATAAAAGCACCATTTCCACATTTTACATCTAAAAGAATTGCATCTGAACCAGTTGCTAGTTTTTTAGACATAATTGAAGATGCAATAAGTGGAATTGATGATACATTTCCCGTAACATCTCTTAAAGCATAAAGTTTTTTATCAGCAGGAACTAAGTCATTGCTCTGTCCTATAACTGCAATTTTGATTTTATTTACTTGATTGATAAATTGTTCTTCAGTTAACTCAACTCCAAAACCTGGAATTGATTCTAACTTATCAATAGTTCCACCTGTATGTCCAAGTCCACGACCTGACATTTTAGCAACCGGAACACCTAAAGCTGCTATAATTGGACCTACTACTAAAGTTGTTTTATCACCAACACCACCAGTTGAATGCTTATCAACTTTTATTCCGTGAATTGAAGATAAATCAATTATTTTTCCTGATTTCATCATTTCTAAAGTAAATTTACCAATTTCTTTAGGTGTCATTCCTTTAAATAAAATTGTTGTTAGAAAGGAAGACATTTGATAATCTTTAATTTCTCCACTTACATAATTATGAATAATAAATTCAATTTCTTTATCTGTAAGTTCAAAACCTTCTCTTTTTTTTATTATTAAATCAACTATTCTCATTTTTTTCTCACTTTTCTTTTTTTAAAATAGACCAACCTAAAAGTTAGTCTATTTTTGTTTTATGCAAGTTCTAAAGCAATTTCCATCATTTGTAAAAATTTAGTTTCACGTTCTTCTGATGAAGTTTCTTCTTTTGTAATTAAATTATCTGAAATGGTTAATAAACAAGCAGCTTCTTTATTTAATTTTTTAGCATTTGCAAATAAAGCAAATGATTCCATTTCAACAGCAACTGCTTTTGTTAATTCAATTGTCTTATTTAATGGTCTAGAAGAGTAGAAAACATCAGATGAGTGAACTCTTCCTACATGTAAATTAATTCCTAATTTTAAAGCATTTTCTAATAATTGTGCATTTAATTTTTTAGATGGTTCTAATAAATGTGTATTTTCTCCAAGCACAAGTTGTGAAAATGCGTGTGAATCTGAATAAGCACTATCAGCTAATAAAACATCGTATAATTTTAAATCTGCTGTATAAGCTCCTGCAGAACCTATTCTTACAATTCTATCTACATCATAAAATTTAAATAATTCATATGAGTAAATTCCAATTGATGGGACTCCCATTCCTGATGCAGCGATTGTAATTGGTTTTCCTTTGTATAATCCAGTGTACATAAACATATTTCTAACTGTATTTACAAGTTCAACATTTGTTAAAAATTTTTCAGCAATAAATTTTGCTCTTAATGGATCTCCAGGCATTAAAACTGTTTTAGCAATTTTCCCTGGTTTTGCATTGATATGTGGGGTCATTTTTTCTCCTTAATTTAACTAATTTATTATTACTATTATACAATAAAGTTATCTAAAAGTTTTTAAATTTATCTAAAAAGAAATATAAAATAAATAAAAAACTTCTTGGGAAAAAGAAGTTTAATTTATATTATTTTTTTAGAATTTTTGTCATTTCTTTCACATATAAAAATCCAGAAAATAAAGAGAAAATAAGTGCTATAAAAAGCGGGATATTTACAACTCAGTAGATTCAAACTCAGTTTGTATTATTAATAAAAAATGGTGTTATTCAGAAAAGGAAAGGAATAGCAAAGCTTTGAATAAAGGTTTTTCATTTTCCTCAAATAGAAGCACTAATATTTAAATTATTTTTTGCTGCTAAATTTCTACATCCATCCACAACAATATCTCTAACAATGAAAACAATTACTACTCAAATTTCTGTAAAATTAAATAGTCCTAAAAATATTAATGCAGTTGTTGTGATAACTTTATCTGCAATTGGATCAAATAGTTTTCCAAAATTGCTAACTACATTTCATTTTCTTGCTAAATATCCGTCTAAAAAGTCTGTAAACATTGCAAGCAAGAAGATGATAACAGAAACTGCTAAAAGATGAAAATTAATAAAACTATCTTTAAAGGCATATTTATAATGTGCATTATTGTAATAAATGACTAAAAGAATAACAAAAGGAATTCATAAAATCATTCTAAAAATAGTTAAATAATTGGGAATATTTTTCTTTTTAGACATTTGATAAAACCTCTTGCTTAAATTGTTCTTTTTTAGATAAATATTCTTCTGAATTTTTTTCTAAAAAGATTTTTTCCATATCTTTAAAATATTTTATTTCTTCTTGATTTTTTTTAGATCATAAATTTGATTTATTTTCAATTAAATTTAAAATATTTTGATGAATTGTAGTACCTCTTTCCAATTTATTATGAATAAAAATTTTTTTATATTTTTTTTCATGAGTGATTTCTTTTAATTGTTTTTCTGCAAAACTACGAATGTCCTTCATTTTTTTATCACCAACAGAAACTACAAATTTTTTTAAAAAGTCATCGTTAATTTCCATTATTGCATTCACTTTATATACAGATGCTTCAATTACTTCTTGCTCTATTTTATTTAATTCTGCTTTTTCTTTTTTGATTTTTTTTCTTTTGATTCTTTCTGAAATTATTTGAAATAAAAGAACTCCGATAATTAAAGCTAGTAAAACCCCAGCAATAACTCATATTGTTACTTGATCCATATTATTTTCTCCTTATATAAATTATATTAAATTAAGACTAAATTAATAAGAATATTAAAATAGTTATACCAAAAAAGATAAAAGTTGAAGTTGCATCTGTTAAAGTTGCTAAAATAGGTGCAGACATAACAGCTGGATCTTTACCCATTCTTGCTGCTAATAAAGGTATTACAGAACCTAAAATTTTTGAAAAGATAATTACCAAAAACATTGATACAGAAGCTGCTGCTGAAATTATTAAAATATAGGCATATTTAGGTAATTTAGTAACAATTCCTTCACTGGATGTAATAAATTCTGTATTAAAAATATCTTTTGTTATCATAAAATAAATTACTAATCTTGAAAAATTGACTAGCATTAATATTAATCCAATAATTGCTCCAACATTAACTTCTTTGAAAAATACCTTTTTTAAATATCCTCTTTTTTCTATTTCCCCTAAAGAAAGGGCTCTTGTTATGGTAGTTGCTGATTGCGAACCAGCATTTCCAGCTGAACCCGAAATTACAGGAATTATCGAAACAATTGTTGAAATAAATATCCCTAGTCCTAAAGCTTTTAAACTTGAACTATTTTCAAGTGAATCGGTAAAAAGTTGAATAACAACTTGTGATAAAGTAGAACCTAACATCAAAATTATTAATCAAAATATTCTTGATTTTACAATGGTTAATACTTTAGTTTTTAAGTATTCTTCTTCAACTACCTTCGAACTAATTCCTGCCATTTTATAAATATCTTCTGTAGCTTCTTCTTGAAAAATATCAATAATATCATCTGAAGTCACCATTCCAACAAGCTTATTAGATGAATTCATTACCGGAATTACTGACATATCGTGTTCAGCAAAGATATTAGCAACTTCTTCTTTTGAGTCTGTTGTATAAACATTAGGAACTGCAAACATAATATCTTTAAGTTGGTAAGATACTTTTGAAAAAACGATATCTTCTAAAGTTAAAGCACCAACTAATTTTTTATTTTTATTAACAATGTAGTAATAATGAGTTAACTCTACTTCATCTTTTTTATTTCTAATATATTCTAAAGCTTGTCCTGCGGTTCAATTTTCTTTTAAAGTTATAATGTCTACAGACATCACCGAACCAATTTGATCTTCATTATATCTTAAGATTCTGTTTAATGCTTTTCTTGTTTCCGGATCGATGTTTTTTAATATTTTTTGTGCTAAATTTTGTGGAATTTCTTCAATTAAATCTGCAATTTCATCTGTATAAAGTTCATCAACAATTTGATTAAGCATATCTTGAGAAAAATTATGAATCAAATTTTCTTGTATTTCAATTGGCAAATAAGAAAAAACATCTCCTGCTACTTCTGTATTTAACATTCTAAAGAAAATTATTCTATGAATATCATTTAATTTTTCTACCTCATCGGCGATTGTTACAATAGGAGTATTTTTCGAATATTCCCTAATCCAAGAAATATCTTTTTTTTCAATAGCATTTTCAATAGGTGTCATATTCTGCCCTCCTTTGTTTCTTAATTTTTAAGTTTTGTTTCTAAAATTTTTCTAAAATCATCTATTAAAACGTATTCAAATTTACCATTTTTTGCAATGGTAATTCCTCCTGTTTCTTCTGAAACAACAATAGTTGTTGAATCTGATTGTTCACTAATTCCCATTGCCGCTCTATGTCTAGAACCAAATTTATTATTAATTGATTTAGATGTTATTTTGTAATAGGTGGAAGCATAAATCATTTTATTTCCACGAATTATCACTGCTCCATCATGAAGTGGAGAGTTTTTATTAAATATAGAAAGTAAAAGTGAAGAAGAAATATTGGAATCAATTTTTATTCCATCTGTTCTTAAATTTTCAATATTATCGTGATTTTCTATAGTTATTATTGCTCCTGTTTTAGTTCTTGAAAGTTCATCAACTGCGTTTTTTAATTCTATTATTACTCTATTTTTATTAGAATCAGCTAATTCTCTGAATTTTGATTTTTTACTTTTTATATCTTTAATTAAAATTAATATTTCTTTTATTCCTATTGATAGAAATATTATAAAGACAAGTATAAAAGTAAGTATAACTAATGCTAACATTATTATTCTTTTTAAAAAAACGTATCTTAATAAATTTGATACGTTTTAATTTTTATTATTAAACTGCCAAGAAGAAAATTAATAATGATACTAATAAAAGTAATAGTAATATTCAGAAAATAAATCATAGAACATAGTTTGTTCTAGTTCAGATACTTTCTTTAGTTTGTTGTACGTTTTGAGTACCTGTATTAATATCTAAACTAGAAATTTCAACAACTTCAACATCAATTGCTTCTTTTGTAGATTTTTTAACTAAAACATATTCTTCATCTACATTTATTTTTTCATTAGTGTGGTAAACTAAAACCTTACCTGAAACAACTAAAGATTCAGAATTTTCATTTATTATTAGTTGTGGATTTTCTTTATTAGATACAACAGATGAAGTTTTTGGAGAAGAAATAATTGTTTGTTCTTCTTTTTCAATAGTTGAATATTTATTTAATTCAGCATTTCATTTAGCGATTTCTTGTTCTATATTATAACATTCTTGACATCCTTCTTTTGATTCCAAGTTTGTTACATGGTGAATATCTGATTTTTTGAATAAGATTTCGCATCCTGAACATTTTTCTTCTAATTCTACTTGATTTGCTTTTGCACAAGCTTCACAATCTGAAGAAATTTCTACTTTATTTTTTTCTTCTAAAGTTACAAAATCTTTTGATTTTTCTTCATTTTCAGCTAAAACTTGAGTTGAAGGTGATACGTTTGATTTAACAAATGAATCACAAATATTACATCCATTTATTAAATTTTGATTTTCAATTTCAAGTAATCTTAAACATTCATCACAATCTATATGTGACAATTCAACTTCTTTGTTTGTAGATGAAATAATTTCTTTATTATCATTTGCACTATAGTCACATTCTGAACAAGTTTGTTCATTTTCTTGTAGTTGACAACCTTTGCATTCTTCTTTTTCAATTTCTACATTATTTTCACATACTTCACATGAATTAGAGTTTGGTAAATCAGATGATATTTCTACAGCAGAAACAACTTTAGATGTATTTTCCTCTAAATCACATTCTTTACATTCATAACAGTCAGAACCAACTTCTGCTTCTAATTTGCATTCTAAACATTCTTCTTCAACAACAATATTTTCTTTTGTTTCTAAAATTGGAGTTTTTTCTTCTTCCAATTCGCAATTACATTTATTGTCATCTTCTTCTTCAAATTCAGAGCATTCTTTACATTCTGAACAATCTAAAGTTTCATCTTTTAATTCAACCACTTTGTTTGAATCTTCGATAGAAGAGGCAATTGCACACATTTCGCAATTACAATTTCCTTCTGCAACATTTGAAGAAGAATGAGAAACAACTTTCACTTCTTCTTTTTTAACTTCTTCAACTTTATTTCAAGTCTCTACACTTGCATCTAGTTTTTTGCACTCTTCACAATCATCAGAAACGTTTCATTCAACTTCTACTTCTTTTTTCTTAGGTTCAAAATGAACAATTTCAACTTCAACTTCTGAATCTTCTTCTTCACCAATTCTTGTTTTTATTGAACTAACAAAAATTCCGTTTTCTCTTAGTCACATTGTTGCATTTAATTTTAATGATTTGAAATAATTAATAGTTTCTTCTAAACTGTTAAAAACTAAATGATCTGGTTGTTTAGCTGCTTTAAATTGAAATTCAACTGTTTTTGTATTATGGTTTTCTACTTTAGAACAATAAAATTTTCTAATCATATTTCCTCTTTTTTAAAATTTTGTTTTCTATATTACTTTTAAAATTTTTATTTTGAATAAAAACTTTTAAATTTATTTTTATTTTTTAATATATAAAAATTTTACATTATTTTTTGAAAAAAGAAAGAAAATAAACACATTTTATAAAGAAAAAAACACAAAAAATGGTCTTTCTTAGTAATTGAGAACAAATTTACTGTTCTCTTTTATTTTTTCTTTTGGTTTTTTAACTCTTATTCTATATTTTCCAGAATAAGGAATTTTCAGTGAAATTTTCTCAACATTAGCTTTTTTGCTTGTTGAACTACCTATTTCTATTCAACCACCATCGTAAAAATCTAAAAATAAATCTAAGTCATTTTTAGAATAAAAAGTTTTTTTGTACTCTTTTCTTAAATATTCACTAGTTATATCACCAAATACAGGATTAGGTTGTCAGCTTGCTGCCACTTGACTCATTTTAAGTTCTAAATATTTTTGATATTTTTCTTTATCTCGCACTCCTTCTTGATCATATCAAAAAATAGTTAAATTTAAGTCTTGTTCCTTTAAAAAAGAGAATTCCTGTAAATATGCTATTTCATTTTCTTTTGATGTGTTCTCAATTTTAATAAGTTTAGACCTTTGATAGTTTTTAATGGACTTTTCAAAATCAAAAACTCCACTACCTATTTTAAGTCAAAAATTATTAAAATATTTTTCATTAAAATTTAAATTATTTTTAGCAGAAGAAAGCAAAGAATTAATTGCTAAAAGAGTTTTTTCTTTTAAATTTTTTCTTGTATCTTCAATAATCATTCTTGAAAATGTAGCTATTATTATTGCTGTTGCTAAATAAGCATCTTCCATACTACCTTCTTCAGTATTTGAAATTCAAGCAGTTGTTGCTACAATGCTTGCAGAAATTTTGCCATTTTTTGTTTTTTTATTTTCATACTGATTTTCTTTTTTTAAAGAATTAAAATCAACAATATTTCCTTTTAAACGAGTTCCTATATTTCCTACCAAAATAGAATTAAAACTATCTAAAAAAATATTATTTTCTTTATAAATTGCAGGAAAAAAATTACCTATATAATTAATATCTGAAAATTTTTCAAGAAATTTTAAAGCTTCTTCATTTTTTTCATCATTTTTATCAACCTGATCATAAAAATGAAAAATTCCTTTATTTTTTTCTGTATTAATCTTATTAAGAATGGTTTTATAATCATCTTCATTATTAAAATAATAAATATTGACTTTTGTTTTAGGGCTAATTTCACTTATAACTTGAATTAAAAATTTGTTTTTTTGACTAAATTTTTCTTTTTCTTGATTCTTTATTAAAAATGCTATATTTTGTGAATCTAAGTCAAAATCTTTTTTAAAAGTTTCAATATAATTAATGTTACTGAATAACTTTTCTTTGTTTAATATAGAAATTTTATCTTTATTTTCATATTTTTGCACACCTGCTGAAAAACTGAAAAAAGGTAATAAAAAACAAATAAGTAAAAACATAATAATTCTAACAATTCTTTTTTTCATTCTATTTAATATTTCTTTTTTTGTGAAAAAATTTTAAAAAAATAAAAAAATAGGAAATTTTCTTTATTTTTCCTATTAATTTAAATTATTTTTTTATAATCAGTGATTCTTCAGTCATATATTTGGATTTTTGTATACCCATATAATCTAAAACTGTTGGTGCGATATTTGCTAATTTTCCATCTTTTAATTTTAAAGTTTTATCTGTTGTAATTAACATTACAGGTTGAGAAGTATGTTTTGTTGCTGGTTTACCATTTTCATCTTCTGTAATTTCGGCATTTCCATGATCTGCTGTTATAAATTGAATTGCATTGTTTTCCTCAACTCATTTTTTAATTCTTCCAAGTTGCTCATCTAAAATTTCGACTGCTTTTATTGCTGATTTTAAATTCCCTGTATGTCCAACCATATCTGGGTTAGCAAAATTCATAATCACAAGGTCAAATTCTTTTGCTCTTTCTAATAATTTATCAGTAATTTCTTTTGCAGACATTTGTGGAGCATCAGCATAAGATTCAACTTTTAAAGAAGGAACCATTATTCTTTCACTGTTTTTGTATTCTACATCATTACCACCATCCATAAAGAATGTTACATGAGCATATTTTTGAGTTTCTGCAAGTCTTAATTGTTTTAAACCTGCTTGTTCTATAACTTTTCCAATTGGTTCTTTTACTTCAGTTTCTTCAAATGCAATATTTGTTTCAATTCCTTCGTATTTCATCATTGAAACAAAATTATGTACATGAACTTGTTTTTCTGGCATAAAATCATAAAGATTAGTTCTTAAAATCAAATGACTTAATTGTCTTGCTCTATCTGGTCTAAAGTTAAAGAATATTACAGAGTTTTTATTTCTTAAAAAGTCATTTTTTTCAACTTCATAATTTACTGCTGGAACTAAAAATTCATCATAAATTCCTTTTTCATATTGTTGTTTTACATAATCAGTTACATCAGTAAATTTTTCATTAGAAAACCCTAAAATTGCATCATAAGCTTTCTCAACTCTTTCAAAAACTTTATCTCTATCCATTGCATAAAATCTTCCGGAAATAGAAGCTATTTTATAATCTGGATATTTAGAAAGTATTGCATTTAATTTTTCAAGTGATGTTAATATGGATTGTGGAGCAACGTCTCTTCCATCTCCAAATAAGTGAATAGAAACTTTTTTAACTCCATTTTCGTGAGCTGCTTCCACTAATTCAAATAAATGATTTTCTAATGAATGCACTCCCCCTGGAGATAAAAGACCCATAATTTGTAAGGCTGTATTTGTTTTTTTTGAATTTTCAAAAGCACTTAAAAATTTTGGATTTTTCTTAAATTCTCCATCTTCCAAAGCTTTATTTATAAGGGATAATCCTGTATAAACAACAAAACCAGCCCCTATATTTAAATGTCCTACTTCACTGTTACCCATTTGACCTTTTGGCAATCCTACAAAATCTTCAGATGCTTGAATTATAGAATGAGGATAATTTTTAAAATATTCATCAAATGTAGGTGTTTTTGCTAATGCAAACGCATTTCCTTGTTTTTCTTTTCTTAAACCTAAACCATCAATAACTGTTAAAATAACTGGTTTTTTCATTTTTTCTCCTTATTTTTTAATTAAATTTTACCATTTTTATATTTTTTTAAATTCTTTTAAGTTTTATTTTATTTTACCACTTTTTGCAAGAGTAATTTGAGTTTAAAATTTAATACATTTTTTCGTTTCACTCATTATTAAACTTTTTAACCAAATATATTCATTTGTCTAAATTATTTTTTTTTATTTTAAAATATTTAATAATTAATTTTTTACTTATATTAACGTATAAATATAAAGAAGCTAAATCAAACATTAAATAATTTAGTCTAGTTCATTCAAAATCAATAAAATAAATATTGTTTTTTTTGTTTATTATAATATTTTTCTTCCTTAAATCTCCGTGAGAAAGTGTCATTTTTTCATTTTTGTATCCATTTAATAATTTAGTAATTTTCTTATCATTATGATTTCAAGTTTCCCAATTAAAAACTTCTATATCTTTTACTTTTAAAGACGAAAAATAATACAAATGTTCTAGAATTTTTCTTTGTTTTTTCTTTGTTAAAAAAATTTTTTCTAAATTTTCTCCTGAAATTCAAAATTTTATATAGTTACCTTCTTTGTAATAAACAAAATTATTTTTTTGTGTTTGTAAAAAGAAATTTTCTTCATTTTTTGAATTAACAATATTGTTTTTTTTAACTCTTATTTGTACTTTTTTATTTTCAAAATATCCAATATAAGTTTTATTATGATTTCCTTCATAAAAAAAAGAAATTTTTTTTAATTTTTTATTAATTTCTAATGGAAACTCTTTTAATTTCATATAAAAATTATATAATTAAAAAATGAAAATAAAGATAAATAATGGGTATACAAATATTTCATATAAAGAAAATGACACTTTTCTTCAAGAAAAAAAATATAACGAATTTAATCACAAAATAAATTATGAAAACTTAAGTGTTTTTGATTTTGTTCCTAAACTTTTAGAAAATTCAGATTCTTTATTAAAATATGAGTGAATTGATGGAAAAAATATAGAAATTACAAATGAAAATTTAATAAACATTGCTAATTTAATGAAAAAAATACATACTTCCAAAGTAGAAATGCCTAATTCAAATCATGCAGCAAGAATTAAAAAATATAGAGAAATATTGAAAAATAAAAACATTAATATTCCAATAATTAATGAATATTATAAAAAAATCAATTTAATTTTGAGAAATATGAAAAAAGATACACCTCTTCATAATGATTTGTGAGCAAATAATATTATTATTGATCCAAATAATAAAATTTGAATCATAGATTGAGAATATGCTTCAAAAGGTGATAAACATTTTGATTTAGCTTATTTCATTGAATCATCAAGATTAAGTGATGAACAGGAAACTATTTTTTTAAACACTTATGATTCTTATGACTACGAATTTGTTTTACAACACAGAATTTTGGTTCTTTATTTAATCATTTTATGAGTAAATGCTCAAGAAACAAAACCTTTTGATGACAAAGAATTTATAGACAAAATTAAAGTTGTATCAAAAACTTTAGAAGAAAGACAAAGAGAATGAAAAAGAACAGAATAACAACTTGTTATTTTTATTTTTCTTTTAAAATTTTATCTCACTTTCTTGGAAAACCAATTGGAGTAGAGTGTAATTTGTGAAAATTAATAGTAAAATTTTGTTTATCTTCAAAAATTTTTAATTCATTTACATTAATTTCTTCATTGAATTTTTGAGTTAAATTCACAGAACTTTGAACTTCTTCTTGTGCTTTAGGACCTTTTAAAAAACTAAAAAATGCACCTTTTTTACCTAAATGATGAGTTATTTCAAATAATCTTTTAAAGTCCATAACTGCTCTTGCACAAACAAAATCAAAAACTTCTTTTTCTTTAGATTCTTCTGCTCTTAATGGAAAAATTTCCATATTTAAATCTAATTCTTCTTTTACTATATTTAAAAAATTTACTCTCTTTTTTAAAGGTTCATAAATAGTTAATTTAATATTAGGTTTAGTTATTAAAAAGGGAACTGAAGGAAATCCTGCACCTGCACCAACATCCAGAAAATGATTTTTTTCTGTAGTTATTTTATTAGCAAAACTTTCTTCCATGAAAAGGAGCGATTCATAAATCCCTTCTTTTCAAAGAACGTCTCCGCTAAATCCTGTTAAATTCATAACCTTATTTTTTTCTTCTATTAAATTTACATATTTTTCTAGTGTTTTAAAATTGTCTTCATTATTTACAAAAATACGGGTTTTTTCTTTATAGAAGTTCATTTTTGAAACCTTTATAAATATCTGAAACAGATGATTTATTAATTGTTGCTATAATAACTTCTGATATAAAATCACAAAGTGAAACTATTTCTATTTTTGAAAATTTACTTAATTCTGGTTTTTCAATAGAATCAGTTATTATAACTTTATCTACAAACGGACTTTCTTCAAACATTTCAAATCCACGGGAAAAAATTCCATGAGTAGCTACTATTGTAACACTTTTTGCTCCGTGTTCTTTTACTGTTTGAGCTGCTTTTAAAATGGTTCCACCTGTATCAATAATATCATCAACTATAATTGCATGCTCTTCATCGACAGTTCCAATTATACCAAGAACTTCTGTTTGATTTGTTCCTACTCTTCTTTTATCGATAATAGCGATTTTAACTGAATTTGATAGCAATTCAGATAAAATTCTTGCTCTAACAGCTCCACCATGATCTGGTGAAACAACTGTAAAAGAGTGTTTTTTCTGTTTAATTCTTTTTGCAAGAACATATTGCCCTCTTAAATCATCTAAAGGTATATTGAAAAAACCTTGAATTGATGGATTATGTAAGTCGACAGTGATTATTTTTGTAGCACCAGCAGTTTCTAATAAATTTGCAACTAATTTTGCAGCAATTGGTTGTCTTCCTTTTGCTTTTCTATCTTGTCTTGCATAACCATAATATGATAAAATTACAGTTATTTCTTTTGCACTTGCTCTTTTTAATGAATCAATAAAAATTAAAAGTTCCATAATATTGTCATTTACTGGTGTATGGGTACTTGCAACTATGAAAACATTTGAATTTCTTACAGTTTCAGCTGAATTAAGCATAACTTCTCCATCAGCAAAAACCTCTTTTTTAATTGGTGTTAATGGTAAATTTACCTTTTGTGAAATTTTTTTAGCTAGATTTAAGGAATTTTCCATTCCAAATAGAACATTTCGTTCGTTTATTAGCATTTTTTCTCCTTTGTTGTAAAATTGAATTATTATTTAAATTATAAACTTAAAAGAAAGAAAAAAAAGAATTAAGGAATAAAAATGGCTAATTTTAGATTTAGTGAATTAAAAACCAAGCATAAAGACGTTTTTTTAAATACAAATTTTGAAAATAATCCAATAAGTTTTTCAAAAATTGAAATTTCTGAAGAAAATTTTCCTAAAATTGTAAACTTCTTGAAAGAACTAACTAAAAAAGAAGCAGATGATGAGTTTTTAAAAGGTAAAATTTTATTTTTAATAGATGAAGATGGTGAATTTGATGAAATAGCAGCTTGATTTAATATAAGAAAAAGTAACGATTCAAATAATGAAATTATTAATAATTTTGGTAACATTGGTTATTGAGTTAATCCAAAATTAAGACAAAGAGGAATTGGAACCTTATGTTTAGAAAAAGCACTTGAATTGATAAAAAATGAATATAATCTAGATACTTGTTTTATAACAGCAGATAAAACTAACTTATTTTCACAAAAAATAATTGAAAAATTTAATCCTTTTTTTAAAAAAGAAATTAAAAGAGAAAAAGAATCTGCTTTCTTTTATAAATTAAGTACCAATATTATGGAAAATAATCTAATTGACTTACATGCTCATCCATTTAAAGAATATTATCAAAATCCTTCACAAGAAATTCAAGAAAATTTTAAAAATGGCATTTATAAAATGTTTTTCGTTTCAACTAATTGAAACGAAAATACAGAAATTATGCAGGAATTTGGAAAACATAAAAATGTTTTTCCAGTCCTTGGAATACATCCTAATACTGTTTCTATTAATGATGACTATAAAAATTTAGATAAATTAATAACAAAAGAAATTGTAGCAATAGGTGAAGTTGGTTTGGATTTTTATTATGAAGATAATCCACCTAAAGATATTCAAATTAATTCTTTAATTAAACAAATTGATATTGCAGAAAAACATAATTTACCTGTAATTTTACATATTAGGGATGCTTTTGAAGATATATATGAAATTATTAAAAAATATAAAAATGTTCCCTTCGTTTTTCACACTTATTCAGGTAACAGATTATGAACTGAAAAATTTCTTGAATTTAAAAATGTTTACTTTTCTTTTTCAGGTGTTATAACTTTTAAAAAAAATGTTGAGTCAAGAAAAGTGATAGAAATGATTCCTTTAGAAAGAATTTTTACAGAAACAGATGCTCCTTATTTAACTCCAGAACCTTTTCGTTCTGAAACTAATCATTCTCACTATGTAAAATATACACTCGAAACAATAAGTTTAATAAAAGGAATTTCAAAAGAAAAAATGAAACAAATTATTTTAAATAATGTTAAAAGAGTCTTTGGGGTATAAAATAATGAATAAAGAAATTAGAGCTAAAAAACAATTGGGACAAAATTTTTTAATTGACAAAAATATTATCAATAAAATTATAGAAATAGCAAATGTAGAAAATAAAGAAATCATAGAAATAGGACCAGGACAAGGTGCTTTAACTGAAATCCTTGTTTCAAAAGCAAAACATTTAACTGCTTTTGAAATTGATAATGATATGATAGAAATTTTAAAAAACAAGATAACAAGCAAAAATTTTAATTTAATTCATAATGATTTTTTAAAAGAAGAAATTTCTTTTGATTCAAAAAAAGAAGTTGTTGCAAATTTACCTTACTATATTACAAGTAAAATTTTGTTTAAAATATTTGAAAATATAAATAGTTTTTCAAAATTAACAATAATGGTTCAAGATGAAGTTGCACAAAGAATTGTTTCAAAAAATAATAAAAGTGAATATGGAAAATTGTCAGTTAGTTGTCAATTTCTAGCAGATGTTACAAAAGAATTTATTGTTCCTCCTACTTGTTTTTTTCCAAAACCAAAAGTAAATTCTGCTATTATAACATTAAAAATTAAAGAAAATTTAGATCAAAATTATGTTAATGAATTTTTAGAATTTGTAAAACTTTGTTTTTCTATGAAAAGAAAAACTCTTTACAATAATTTAAAAAATAAATTTCCAAGTCAAGACATTTTAAATGTTTTTAAAGAAAATAATATTCTTGAAAACACAAGACCACAAGAATTAAATTGACAAACTTTTGAAAAGATTTTCAAAAGTTTTTACAGAAAGGGATAAATGCTATATTTAGATTTAGGAAATTCGCTTTTAAAAATTGGATTTTTAAACACAAACAAAGAATTAGAAATAGAAAAGATTCCAGTTGATAAAATGGATGAAAATACTTTAAATTCAAAACTAAAAGAAATCAAAAATAAAGGTTTTTCCTTTATAAATGCTTATTTTTCTTCAGTAAAGCCTGAAAAAAATATAATAATAGAAAATGTTTTAAAAGAAAATAATATTAAAATTCACCAAATAAAAAACCACGTATTTAAGTTAACAGATTTAATTATTAGTAATCAAATTAATCTTTCTGAGATTGGAACAGATATTTTACTAAATGCTTTTTATACAGCAAAACAATTTAAATCAGCAATAATTGTGTCTCTTGGAACAGCAACTGTTATTTCAAAAATATATAAAAAAGAAATTAAAGGAGTTGTGATTTTGCCAGGAATAGAAAAAGGACTAAATTCTCTTTTTAATTCAACTTCACAAATAAATAAAATCAACTTAAATGATAAAATTGATAAATCAATTGGAACAAACACAGTTGATGCTTTATCAATAGGTATAATAAACGGAAATTATTTTGCAATAAAAGGATTAATTGAGCAAATGAATAAAGAAAATCTTCCAGTATTTTTTACGGGTGGAAATATAAAATATCTAAAAAATAAAATCAAAGAAAAACAAAATATAATTGAAGAAATGGTTATTAAATCACTAAAACTACTTGCAGAAAGTTGTATAATTGAATAATGTTTAAATATTTGAATAAAGAAAAAATGCTTACTTTTTTTATTGCGATTATTGAAATGCTAATATCTACAAAAATAACTTTTTCTTTATACATTCCTGGATTAATTAATCAATACATCCAAGAAAATAATAGTAAAGAATTTTATTTTTGAATTACAATAGAAGGGTGTTTGTTGTTTTTTGCAACAATTCTAGCATTTGTACGATTATTTTTAAAAAATAAAATTTTTAATAAAATTCAGTTTCATCTTAGAGAAGATATTTTAAGATCAACTGTTAATGAAAATCCAATGAATTTTGAAATAAAAACAAAAGGTAAATTTATTTCACAAATTCAGGATCAAATTCCAATAATTATTGAAAGGTTGTATTCTGCTTTTTTTAACTTATTTTTCAATATCGGAAGTATTATTTGTGCCATTATTTTAGCAGTAATTTCAAGTTGAAAACTAAGTATATTTATCCTTCTTTTTTCTTTTATTACAACAGTTATTCCTTTAATTATTTCTTCATTTAATTCAAAAAAATGAAAATTATTAATGAAAACTTTTGAAGAAGGAAATGTAAAACTATCTGCTTTTTTATCCACTTATAAAATGTTTTATTTTCTAGATGTTAGACACATTTTTCAAGAACAATTAAATAATTTAAACACAAAATTTAGAATGAAATTATTGAAAATATTTTCTATATTATTTTTGGTTGATGTTGTAACTTGATATGTAATAACAATAACTGATATTGCTCTATTAATAGTAACAGCTTATTTTATTCTTTTTGAAAATGAAATGGTTGCAAACATTATAATAATTCCTGCACTTAGCTTTAAAATTAGTTTATCCTTCAGAATCTCTTCATGATTCTTTGTGCATTATAAAAGTTTAAAAGAAAAATTAGAAGAATTCAAAAGTACACCAAAAAATGAAAAATTATTTTTCAAAGGAGATAATCCTAAATTTGAAGAATTAATAATAGAAAATTTAAGCTATTCTTATAATGAAAAAAATGTAATTTTTAAAGATTTTAACTTAAAAATAGAAAAAGGAAAAAAGTATTTAATCAAAGGACCATCTGGTTCAGGGAAGTCTACTTTTTTAAATATAATTACTAAACAAATTAACGAATATAAAGGAAAAATCCTTTTAAATGGTTATGATTTAAAAGAAATTTCTCAACCTGAAGTTAATAACTTCTTTACTTATTTAGACTCAAAAGAATTTGTTTTCTTTGATACTGTTTATAATAATTTAACTCTTTGAGAACAAGGTATGAATAACGAAGCAAAAGAGGCATTGGAAAAAGTTAACTTAACAGAAATTTCTTTAGATTATGACATCAATTTAAACAATAGTTTATCAACAGGACAAAAGCAAAGAATTAATTTTGCAAGAACTTTTTTAAGAAACAAAAATCTTTTAATTTTAGATGAAGCACTTGCTAATATAGATAAAGAAAATATTGAATTAATTGAAAATTTCTTATTTCAAAATAAAGAATTAACAATTTTAAATATCAGTCACCATGCTGAAAATTATGAAATGTATGATTATATTATAGATATGGAGAAAATTAAAGATGAAATGATCGCTAAGAGCATCTAAAAAATATACAATTTTGTATATTATTGCTGAAATTATTAATGTTATTTCAACACTTCTTTTTGGAATTTTAATGTCTTATGCTTCTTCTTTAATTTATGATGCAATTGTTCCTACAAATGATAAATATGCTTTTTTTAAAAGTTTTTTAATTGTCATTATATTTATTTTAGCAACTGATTTTTTTACTAAATTTTCCATTTGATGAAGAGTGCGACTTGAAGTTTATTTTAGAATGAAATTAATTAATAAATTAATAGAAAACGTGTTTAATAAATTTATAAATTCAACTGCTAAAAACAACTATGAATTTGATAGTGCTAAAATTTTTAGTATTATTTTCAATGATAGCAATCTTGTTTTTGATCAAGTTATTTTAACAATGGTTAGAACAATCGGTTCCACAATTGGACTAATAGCTAGTTTAATTTCAGCAGGATTGATTAGTTTTTATTTAATTCCCATTATTTTAATTATTGTGTTTTTTTCAGTTCTGCTTTCTTTATTTTTCAATAAAAAACAAACAAAAAAACAAAAAGATTATTCCAATGCAAGAACTGAATTTTTACAAGTTATTGATAATTATTTAAATGGATTTAAAATTCTATTTTATAACAACAAAACTCATTTAATTTATCAAAACTCAAGAGAAAAAAATTGACAACTTTATAAAGCATCTTTAAAAGTTAACAACGCTCAAGCTTTAAATGAAATGATTCCTGAAAGAATTTTAAGAATACTACAATTTGTTTCAATAATCACTATGGCTATTTTATTATTTTTAAAAGTTCCACATATTACTATTTTTACTCTTACTTTTATTAATTTTCTATTTCCTAAACTAATTACCACTGTTCCTTCATATATTTCAGGAATCAAAAAAATAAAAACATCTAAAAAAATAATAGAAAAAATTGAATTTAATATTGAAAAAGATTTAGGAAATACTTTAGAAAAAGAAATAGAGAAAATTGAACTAAAAAATATTAATTTTAGTTACAAAAATGGAAAAAATTTAATTTTCAATAACTTTAATTTTAGTTTTGAACAAGGAAAAAAATACTTCATCAAAGGCGCTTCAGGAACAGGAAAATCTACATTATTAAAACTAATTCTTGGTATTGAGCAAGATTATGAAGGGCAAATCTTAGTTAACAAAGCAGATTTAAAAACTATTTCAGATAGTTCCTATAAAAATAAAATAACTTATTTAAATAGTGAAAATATCATTTTTGATGAAGAGATTTACAAAAATGTTTCTTTATGAGAACAAAACAATGATGAAAAAGTAATAGAAGCACTTAAAAAAGCTAATTTATGAAATGAAGTTCAGCAAAAAATTGAACACAAAGAGTCTGCCATTGCTTTATCTGAAGGACAAAAACAAAGATTATCACTTGCTAGAGTATTTTATTTAAATAGAAAATTCCTAGTTTTTGATGAAGTTTTTTCAAATTTAGATAAAAAAAATATTGAAATAATTTTAGATAGATTAATTGAAGATAAAGAAATAACCCTTATTTTAGTTAATCACAATTTAGATCTTAAGCATTATGATAAATTTGAAAAAATAATAGATTTAAACAATTTATAAGGTTACAATGAAAAGAATAGAAAAAATAATTTCGGATAATTGCAATCTCTCTAGAACAGAAATTAAAAAGTTAATTTTAAAAGGTCAAATTCTTGTAAATAATTCTAAAATTAAAGTAGGTCAATTATTTCAAGAAAGCGATTTACAAATCACAATTAATGGGAATTATCTTTATTTAAGAGAAAAATTTATTTATATTTTATTAAATAAACCTGCCGGATATGTTTGTGCAAATAAAGATAATTTACATAAAACAGTTTTCAATTTACTTCCTGAATCTATTACTAATATAAAAAATCTACATACAATCGGAAGATTAGATTTAGATACAGAAGGACTACTGATAATTACAAATGACGGCGAAAGCACTCATAATCTTTTAGCACCTAAAAAACACATAATTAAAAAATATTATGTAGAGTTAGATAAAGAAATCAATTTTGATTTTTTAAAAGAAAAATTTGCACAAGGTTTTTACATTTCCCAAACCGAAAAAGTTAAACCTTCCTTTTTAGAATTAATAGAAAAAAATAAATGTTTTTTAAGCATTAGTGAGGGGAAATTTCATCAAGTAAAAAGAATGTTTCTTTCTTTTGATTATAAAGTTGCATATTTAAAAAGAGTTAAATTTAACAATTTAAATCTTCCTGATGATTTGGAGTTAGGTCAATATAAAATTATTAAAAAAGAAGATTTATTTTAATTATGATATATATATATATATATATACTCTTTGTTATTCTAAAACAATAACAAATTTTAAATATTATTATTTCTTTTATAAAAAATTCTATATTTTAAAAAATATTAAAAAAAGATATTTTAATCAAAATTTACGCATAATTTCTTTTGAAATCCCTATTTGTAAGACAATTTATAAGTATTTTTATATAATTAAAATATAAGGATTAATTATGCAAAAAAAGAAATTTAAAAAATATATAATTCCTACTTTTTTAGGTATCTCTCCTATTTTAGCAGTTGCTTGTAATGAAAAAGTAGAAGTAGAAAAATTTGATAATAATGATAAAGAAATAGAAATTAAAAAAATAGATAATAAAACTACAGAAAATTCAGCTAATATTAAAGTTTTTTTAGAAAAACCCGTTTTTCAAAATGGTAATTTTTCTTTAACTTATGATAATCAAAATGTTAATGGAAACTTATCAAGCGATAAAAAATCTATAACATTTTTCATAAATAATTTATCATCAAATAAAATATATACTTTTGACATTAAATATAATGGAAAATCACTAAAAACTAAACAACAAGAAAGTCAATTCTTGTTTAAAACTAAAAAACAAGAAAAGCAAGAAAATCCTAACCCCGGTATAACTAAACCACCTACAAAACCTAATCCGGATAAAAATCCAAAACTTCCAGAAAATCCAACTTCCCCTACAAAACCAAAAGATAAAGATAATGAACCTGTTCAAGAGAAAAAAGATAATTTTACAATATCAAGTATTTCTTGAAAAGATGTCAATACAAATAATGTTACTTTAACTTTAAACTTTTCTAACTACTCACTTTCTGATTCAAACAAAAATAATCTTTTAGTTACTATTTCAGATGGACAAAATCATACTCAAAATCTTTTAATAACTGAATCACCTACAATTTTTACAACTTTTAATTCTCTTCTAGCAAATACAACTTATACTTTAACTTCTGTGTTGTTAAATGGAAAGACTTTATCTTTACCAAGTGATAACTTAAGCATTACAACAGCAATGGAACAAAAAGAAATAGAACCTGAAACACCACCAAAAAAAGAGAAAAAAACCTATCATTTACAAAATACCACAATTTCTAATATTCAAACTAATAAAGCACAAATTACCATTTCTTTAGATACTTCATTAGATTCATCAGATACTGCAACTTTATCCATTCAAGACACAAGTGGGCAACGTTTAGATTTTAGTAGTCCAAAATCAAATAATACAAATTTAACTTTTGATTTATATAATCTTAAAGCAAATACAACATATTATCTTACTAATCTACAAATAGGAACTCAAAATATTTCTTTAAATAATAAGTCTTTTATAACAAATAATAACGATGTAGAATTTAATAAAATAGACTACTCTCTTTTAGATCCATTTACAAAATACGATGAGCAAGTAAGCAAATTTAATGCAAAAGATAATTTACATATTAAAGACATTTCTTTAATTGATAATAAAACTTTATGATTTTCTTTTGATCATTTACCTACTTTAAAAAATAACGATTTTACCTTTACATTTAACGGACATACTTATACAACCAAATATAATGGAACTTCCCAAAATATTTTAGTTAATGTAAATAATGCTAATTCAAATAATAGCATTTCTAATATAACTTATGGCATAAATTCCGTAGAATTTAGTAAAAATATTGTAAATATGAGCAAAACCGGAACAAGTGCTACATACTCCATTAATTCTTTTAACCTTAGTGACAACAAAGTTAATGTCAATGTAAATTATTTACCTAATTCAGCAAATAATAAATACCTCATTACAATAAAACCTGATGTAAATGCCTATGATGGTGACATAACAGTTGTAGGAACTTATAAAAATGGACATATCGAATCTGAAAATATTATTAAATTTAATCAAGGATATAGTAAATATATTCTTAGTGATGTGGTGGCTCTAAATAATAATTATTCATTTAATGTTCCTGAAGAACTTTCATGACAATCTAATCAAACATTTAATCCTACCATTTCCAAAATACAGTTTGCTGTTGCAGATGCTACAAATAATGCATTTGTAGGGGCAATTAACATCAATGCAACTGATTCAGAAATGGAACAATTTAGAACTAAATATTTAAAACTCACTTTTGTAGATTCAGTACAAAAAAATATTCCAACCGATAGTGAAAGTGACAAAAGAAGTTATGGATATACAGGTGATGGTGGAGATTGATTTGAAAGACAATTTCGTCAAGAAAATACCAAATCAATATTTTTAAATTTTGATGAACTTAAAAAATTCTATTTTACTGGTTTAACTGAAGGAATTACTTGAAAGCTAAATCAAGTACAAATTGTTAATAAATATGATTTATCTTCAGTTATAGACTATGATGACAAAGGACAAGAAGCAAAACTAAAACATCGCAAATTAAGTCTAATTCAACAAAGTGGAATAACTGAATTAAAACCAACTTTAGATGTTTCACAAAATACATACAATGATGCACTTGGAGTTAATTTTATAGCAAATAATTTAAATACAATCAATAGTTATCAATACCAAGAATCACAGTTAACTAACAACATTAATGGAGATGTTCCAGAATCAATACCATTTAATTGACATAACTATACAACTTTAAACAATGCTTATTTAAAAAATACCTTATTTTTAACACATTATAGTGGAGATGTTAATTCATATCTAGCTGGTTCATATTCACAATATAACAATCCTTTACCTGTTGTACTATTTGATAATAATCAAGAATATAACTATGGAGCAATCAAAGAACATGCTCTTGATAAAGAAATGCACGAAAACTCCGATAGAACCGAATTTTATGTAGAAAAAGATCTTAGAAACTTTAAAAATTTAGACACTAGTAAAGAAGCAATTCTTAACTTTAGTTTTGTAGCAAGTCCAAAACAAGTTAACTTTAGACAATTTTCTTTTGGTAGTTTTGATTGAGCTGTTTCTTTTAGTTGAAATAAACTTAATGCAAGTAATAACAAAACTCTTTCAAACATAAAGATTAAACTTTTAGGAAAAACTGAAGATTTATTAAAAAAAATTGGAAGAAAAATCGATTCAAATAGTAACTATCATTTAACATTAAATGACCAACAACTTGAAGACTTAATGAATAAACATCTTAAAGCACAAGTTTCAATAAATGGAGATAAATTAAAAATCTCATTAATTGCTCGGGAAGGGCACATTAATAAAGATATGTACATTCACAATCTTTCTTCAAGTTATTCAACTTTTGTTGATAAAACTTGAAATTATCTATCTATTATGTATTTAAAAAATGGAGAACCTTTTTCATATAAAAATGAGCACACTAAAGCAAAAAATCAATTAAAAATAGATGGATTTGAGTTTGATAAAGATACTAAGTTTAAAAGTGTTGGGTATAATGATGCTGATAATCCTATAAATATTGAAGTTACAACCTGATATACAGATTCTTCGTCAAGAAACGAAATTCAAGATGATATTATTTCTAGATCATTTGGAACTTTTTTTGGAACTGCTTGAATAATAGCTAAAGTTGATCCTGATAATGAAAATGATAATAGATACTATTTTGGAACTAATATTCACGTGCCTGTAAAATCGACTGGATTTATCTCAGCACCAAAACCTCACACTTCTAAAGAAGATGTAAGTTTATTTTTAGGAGATTACTGAAATACAAATAATTCTGTTTTTTGAACATCAGAAAACAATGACAATAAAAGTGTAGATGGAAGTTTATCAAATATTAATGCAAAAAACAGAACAGACTTTAAAATTCATATAATTGATATAAGTGAACTTCTTATATATTACAATGCTCATAAAAATGATCTAAATAAAGAAACTAATCCAAGATTTAAAGTTGCTGAACACGCTGCAAAATGAAAAAATCTAAGACATAATAAAGTATCCAAAATGGGCCGTTATTTGCATCCAAATATGTATTACACAATGTATATGTCTTCTTTCCCTGGTTCTACTAGAAAACATACTAAAAAGAATATTCAGGTTCGCCAAAACTTTATTAGTGACATATTATTTTATCCAGGAGACTTAGTTCCTGAAGCAAAAACAGAAAAACTCGGTTTTATGAAAAAATTTATCTATTCAAATGGTGAAACTATTCTAGGCAATGCAAATTATCAATTAGCAGGTGGTTCTTCTGGAACAGGTTTATATGATCACGAAGGAAATTTCTTGGGAATACATGCTAATGAAGAAAACGGAGAGGCATCTTCATATTTACTATCTTCACAAAGAATTAATTTCTTCGGTGAATTAAATGATTATAACAATAGTTCTTTTGCTTACAAAATACAACGACTAAATCGTTTGTATCCTAAAAAATATAAAATGATTGATATTTTCAATCAATTTGAAAATCCAATTAAAAAATAAGGGGTAATGATGAAAAAAATGAAAAAAATACTTATTTCCAGTGCTCTTGTTACTACAACTTTGTCTGCAATAACAATTTCCTGTGGAAATACAGAAGTAAAAAAGGAAGAAAACTTTGATGCTAAAGTAAAATCAGTTAATGTGCACAATAACTCTGCATTTGTTAAAATACAACTACTTAAAACTTACAAAAATACAGATATTTCCGTATATTTAAGCAAACCATCACAATATGATATACCTAAAATTAGTATTTTATCTGATACATTAACAATTAGTTTTCATAATCTAAAAGCTAATACTGAATATCAAATTGACAAAATTTTTGCTAGAGGCAGTGGTGAATTAAGATTATCACAATCTGATAAGTTAAAATTAAAATTTAAAACACCAAAAAACGAACAAAATGATAAAACGGATGCAAGCATTTTGTCTGTTTATTCAGATTCTACTACTGCTAAAATTAGTTTAAAATTAACTAATAAAAATTTAGATATAACTAAATTATTTGCAACTCTAAATCCTGCTGCAAATGCTGTGATTACAACAAAAAATGATATAATTACTATTAGTTATAACAATCTTACCCCAAATACTGATTATAATTTATCACAACTAAAAATAGGTAATACTATTTTAAAATTGTCTATCAGTGATCAAAATAAATTATTTTTTCATACAGAATCCATTAAGCAAGAACTACAAATTACTCAACTGTCACTTTCAGAAGATAATAGCAAATTATATGTAAAACTAGCAAATGCAAATTCTTCAATGTTTGAAAACAAAGCAAAAATAAAATTAAAAAATATTGCTAATCCTATTACATCAAAATCATATGATGAAAGCACAAATCTATTGACTTTCAATATTTCAAACATCACAAAACCAGAAGATAATAAATTGATAATTTCATATTTAGAAATTGCTGGAAATCCATATCATAGTAATTTATCAATTACTTTTAATACCCCTACTAATCAACCTCAACCTGAACCAGGACTAGAAACACCACCAGAAGATAATAAACCTATTGATCAAAATCCACCAACAGATAATAATCCTGAACCAAGCAAACCAAATACAGAAGAACCAAGACCAGAAACAGATCAATTTACCATAAATTCTATCGATGTAACAAATGTTTCAACTACATCAGCATCACTAAGAATTTCATTTACTTCTGACAGTAAATTACATGATCAAAATATACACACTTTTGATTCAATGTTATCTGATTCTGCTAGTTTACAAGTTACAAACTATAGCGAAGGAAATAATTTATATTTAAATTTTAGTAACTTAACTTCTAATACTACTTATAAACTTTCATCATTAAAATTAAATAATGTTGCTTTGAACTTACCAGACACTAATCCAAATTTTACAACAACAAATGTTAGTGATGAAACATTTGTTAGTGAAAACTTTAAAAGAGTTTTTAATGAATCACATGTTTTTGGTTCATATAGCAAAGAATTATTAAATGCAAATACATATACAGATACAACTGATGCTACAATTAAAGCAGATAGTTCACTAAGTGACTATTTTTCCTTTATTGATAGCAGCGACTATAATCAAGTTTCAAATGATGTTTTAATTCCACAAAAAACAACTGATATTGTTAAATCTACAATCGCTAATAACGGCATTAAGTTAGAAATTAAAACTGTTAATTTAGTTAACAATACACAACTTACTTTAAAATATAAAAAAGCATCTAAAGAACAACTTGATACAGCAACTGAATCAAGTATAAGTGGCGCTGTAAATAATAATTTAGTAACTTTTTCAATTAGTGGTTTATCTACAAATGATTTTGTAAAAATAACAGGATTAAGCAACGACTCTAATCCAATAGAACATTTTAGTGGATTAAATATTGTTTATGAAAATAAAAACTATACAACCGAATCAAGTGCTTTTGAGTTTAGCAGTGAAACTAATTTTGAGGCTAAAAGATGATCAAATAATGGTGTTTCTCTTGAATTTTTTGCTACTAAAAAATCAGATGCAGATTCCAGTGTAGACTTTCCAAAGTACTTTATTAAATATAAACAAAATAATACATTTGGTTATAAAGAATTAAATCGTTCAGCAATAGATGGTTCAAGCAATGTTCGTAAATACAACACATATTTAGCACCAAATGAAGCATTCATTTTTGATAATTATGTAGGATTATCCTTACAAAAAAACTCTGGAAGTGATTCTAAATATTATGATGTAAAATACTTTCCTGGATTTAACAGTTCTTCTGGTCAACTTACTAATAATTACCAAAACCCTATTTTAAATGTTTTATCATCAAAGGTAGAAAACAACAAAGTTGTTGTTAGATATTCTGAGTCTATCCAAGATAGCATAAGTTCAATTAAGTTTTTAGTTAAAAATTTAAATCCATTTGATCCTTATTCTAAGCTTATTAATGCAACAGTTGATAAAACCAATAACAGTGCTTCGTTTGATGTATCAGTTCTACCTAAAAATATCTCTAATTACATTATTACAGCAGCACAATTAGGTGAACAACAAACAGGATTTTCATTTTTAGATAAATATAAATTTAGTACACCGATATCAACTAAAACCTTTAATTTATCTAGTTTTACAACTTATATTGATCAAAATAATAAGAAATTATATGGATCAGTGAAATTTAATTTTGATGCACAAGACTTAAAACTGTTCAAAAATAAATGAATAGTTTTTGAACTAAAACCTGAAATAAAAGAAGGCAATGCCGATGCATATCAATTTGTTTTACCTACAACTTTAAAATTAATTGTTCCTTTTGAAAAACTATGAAAATTCCAAATTTCTGGATATTTTGAAAATACAAAATACACCATTTCTAAAATCTATGCAACCGAAAAACAAAGAATGGATATGTATTATGATAAATTTGAAATTTCCAATAATACGGAAAAATCCTTTAGATATCATTTTAATTATTCATCAAAAGGAAGCAGTCCATATTTATTAACTAATAATTTCGAAGTTAACACCACTACTTCTTATAATGACAATGATTTAATAACTCAAAATAAAAACTTAACTGTTGATGATTTAATTGGATATTGATTAAATAAAGAAACAAAAAGCAAAATTCCTTATTCATTACAAAACCATTTTGCTTTAGTTGAATACGAAAGAATGTGAAAATATCGTACACTTGAAGATGATAGTACTTTAGCTAAAAAGAACTTTATTTTAGTTGATGACTCAGGTAATCAACTTGATTATTACTTTTTTACACCACGTGAAATTCTTGCTAATACTATTTTCAAATTTGGTGAAAAACACCATTCAATTTGAATTGAAAAAGATTTAGATGAATATAAAAACTGAGAAGATTTTAAAAATGAAACATATTTTACTTTTAGATTTGAATTAGAAAATACTAAAATTATTACAACTAAAACTAATCGAAATTCTTCAGTTCCAGTTCCCCGTGGATTGTTATCATTTGTAAATGTTTCAGTTTCTTTTAAAGAACTTTTAGAAAGACACACAATTGAAGATGCAAGTTTTACAATTACCGCAAGAAATGAAGATGCTTTATTTAATCAAACTTTAGTTGCAATAATGAAAGATAGATATTCCTTTAAAATTACTTATGATCAAAATAATAAAAAGTTAAAATTAGAAGTAATTCCAAAAAATTCTGATATTTATTTCACAGATATTTTATCTGAGCATATTTTAGCAAATAAATCAACAGCTTTTGTTGGAAATGTCTTTCTAACTATGAACTATGTTGATAATAAAGTTAATCCAACTAAAAATCCTTCATATCTAGCAAAAGCACTAAAAGATTCGATGTCAATTTCACTCACTGAAACTATCCAATCACGTCAGCAAGCTGAAGAAGGAAAAAGAAACAATTCTTCCTATGATAAATTTCAACAAACATCAAAATTAAAAACTGAAGAAGGAATTGTTAAACGCCTTTATTTAGAAGATAAATTTGATGTATTAAACGATGTAAGAAAAAGAACTTTCGCTTTTGATTACCATGGAAGAGGAACATGAGGTTTATTCAACAAAGTAAAACCAGATGATCCAAACGATCATCGTTACTACATTGTCTCTAACTCCCATAATATCGATTTGCTAGATGATGGTTCTAGTCCTTCATGAGTAAGAGCAGGTCAATCACTAGATGGATTAAACATTGAAAAAAGAACAAGAAGTAATATCCTATCTCCTATTTTCTTAAATAGACCTACTGCTAATACACCTAATAAAGAACCCATTTTAGAAAATCATGGTTTAGGGCACAATATGATTAATAATTTAAGTATTGAAATGGTTTCACACTTTTTTGCAAATGGTAAATCTGATGAAGATTCCTATAAAGATCCTTACTTTCAAGATTTTCGCGATAACTATGGAAATCCACTTAGCAGAGGTGAAAAATATTCAGATATCACTGTTGCAATTATAGACATCTCTTGATTTGAAAATAATTTTGCAAACAAAAATATAGATAGCACTGATTTTACCTTTGAAGGTAAAAAACTCAGTGATGATCAAAAACGAATTATTAAATTCTTTTTAAACTGAAAAACTGCTAAAGAAATTAAAATTTCTAATGAATTATTACATCAAAATGCTTACAACAATTTAAATTGACTTGTTGGTTCTATGCCAGGACAAAATTCTAAAAACCCTGATTCTCCAGTAGGCAAAAACGGACAAACTCGTTTCCGTGAATATTTATTAGGAAACTTCAGATTCCAAGGAAATATTAATAGTCTTGGTTCTTTAAATCATAAAAATGAAACCATTGTATATGGTTGAAATAGTGTTGATTTTGCAGCTGGTTCATCAGGTTCTAATGTTTTTGATAGTCAAGGTAATTTAGCTGGACTTGTAACACAAGATCAAGATGGACAAACTGCAGAACAAGGAACTGCTTCAATTATGTTACTGGATGGACAAAGAATTGGTTACATTGGTAACGGACACAATCCTCAAAATCCTTATTCATTTTATGAAAAAATTCGTTTACTTTCATACTTATTCCCAGAACGATATGGAGCAAAACATTTTTCTGAAAAACCTGCAGATTTATTATAATTTCAAAAACACCACAAAAGTATGTGGTGTTTTTAAATTCAAGGTTTGCAAAGTTGTTTAATATCATCTTTATTAATAGGTTAAATTTTACAAATTTATATCTTTTTTATTATTTTAATATTTACTAATTTAACAAGTAAAGTATAAAGAGAAAAAGACTAAAATGCCTTAAAATAAAGTAAAATCGGTAATATAAACTTTCAACTGGGAAAGAAAATAGTATAATTTAAAATTTTTATTTTTCTTTATTTTGAAAGTCCAATAATTTAGCTGCTTGTTCATCTAAAATAATAGTTACATCTTTATGTAATCTTAAAAAACTTGCAGGTAAATTACCAGAAATTTCTTCTGTTATCATTCTTTTAATTGCTTCTGCTTTGGAATTTCCAGTCGCAATTAAAAGAATTTTTTTTGCTTCTAATATAGTTCCAATCCCCATGGAAATAGCTGTTTTAGGAACTTCATTTTCATTATTGAAATATATTTTATTAGATTGAATTGTGCTTTCTGTTAATGTTACTTCTCTTGTCCTATCATAAATTTGAGAACCCGGTTCATTGAATGCAATATGTCCATTTGTTCCTATTCCTAAAATCATTAAATCAATTCCACCACTATTTTTTATTTTTTCTTCATAGATAAGTGAATTTTTTTTAATATCACCAATTCCATTAGGTAAATTAATATTTTTTTTAACAATATCAATATGATTAAATAAATTTTGATACATAAAATAATGATAAGAACAAGGATTTTCATTAGAAACTCCAACATATTCATCTAAATTAAAAGATGTGACTTTTGCAAAGGAAATTTCTTTATTTTTATACATTTTAATAAGATTTTTGTATGTTAAAATAGGTGAATTTCCTGTAGCAAAACAAATTTTTAAATCCTCTTTTTTAAAAATTTGTTCTTTTATTAAATTAGCAGTAAATTCTGCTACTTTTTCTTCATTATTTTTAATAAATATTTTCATTATTTCACCACTTCTCCATTTATATAAACTTTTTTTATTGAATAATTTTTTGAATCTAAAATTAAAAAATCTGCTAAATAATTTTCTTCAATTTTACCTAAATTTTGAATTCCAAGATATTTAAAAGCATTATATGAAGTCATTTTTACAGCTTCATTTAAAGAATAACCTAATTTTAAAATATTTTTAAATGCATCATGTATTACTATTCCTGAACCTGCTATTGTATTTGTTGCAAGTAATTTGATAACTTTTGCCTTTTTATAAACAACAAGATCACCAGAAACACTCTCTCCATCTTTATAATAAGCAGGTTTAATAGCATCAGAAATTGCAATAATTTTATCCACTCCTTTTATATCAATTGTGAATTTTACAGTTTCTTTTTTAATATGAATAAAATCAATAATCATTTCACTATAAACATTTTTATTTGATAAGGTTGCTTGTGCTATTCCGGGATTTCTTGAATCCACTCCAGACATTGCATTTCACAAATGACAAACTGAATCACACCCATTTTCAAAATATTTAGAAGCTAAAGTAAATGATGCAGATGAATGACCTATAGAAGGAAAAATTTCTTTCTTTTTCATAAATTTTAAAATATCTAAATTTGCCATTGTAGGATCAAAGGAAATTCTTTTCAATTTATTATTGGAAGCAAATAATAGTTTTTGAATTTTAAATTTAGTTGCTTTTTTTAAAAATTCAGCACTATGAGCTCCTTTTTTATCAAAATTAATAAAAGGACCTTCTAAATGAATTCCTAAATTTCTAGAAACTGTTTTTTCTACAAGAGACATTAAATTTAAAGAGTCCAAAATTTTAGTTCATTGTTTAGACATTGCAGTAGGCATAAATGAAGTTGTTCCTAGTTTAGCTAATTTTTTAGAAACTTTATATAAAGATTCTTTATTATCCATAACATCATAATTTGCAATTCCATGAATATGTAAATCAACAAAACCTGGAACTATTAAATTACTTCCTTGTCCTTCTATTAGTTCTATTTTTAATATTTTATTTTTTTCTAAATAAATATTTGCATTGTCAATAGTATATTCTGGATTAATTATTTTGCAGTTTTTTATTATTGTCATATTTCACCTTATTTTATTTTACAATTTATCAACAAAATAAAAAAAAGTTGCATAAATTATGCATAAGAATTTATAAATATTCATTAAATTTCAAAAAAAATGCATAAAATATTTATTTTATTTCATTAAAGTTCAAAATGTATAATAATTTAATTGTTAAAGACTTATTTAACACTAAGGAGGAAAAGTAAATGTCTCTTTTCAAAAAAATTGACTTTAAAAAGATTGAAAAAATTCAATGAATATACATTTCACTATGAATTTTGTTTTCAATTTTACTAATAACTGTTGTTTTATTGCTAACTCTTTACACAAAACCAAATTTAAACAATGCTGAACTTCAAGCAGCAGCATTAAAAGTTAGAGCAGATGTAATTGCTTCTTTTGTTTTGGTTTTTGTAATTGTTTTCTTTGGATCAATTCTTTCAACTGTTATTATACATGGATTCTTTATTAAAAAAGTGAAAGGAGTAAAACAAAAAAATGAGTAGTTTAAAAACAATGAATGCTGGAAAAGCAAGTTCAGGTTTTTTCAAAAAAATGTTAGAAAGACTTGGAAAAATTGGTACTGCTTTATTATTCCCTATAGCTATTTTACCAATAGCTGCTATTTTATTAAGAATCGGAGCTGATGTTCCGCAAGATACTACATTTTCTAAACTTATTCAAAATATTGTAACTCAGTCTGGAGATCTTGTTTTTTCAAATCTTTACTTGCTATTTGCTATTGGTTTAGCATTTGGATTTACTAAATCAAGAAGGGGAGAAGCTGCTTTTTCAGGAGCTGTTGCAATGTTTATAGTTGCAAAACTCGTTCCTATTTTAACTACAGCTTTATATTCTCAAATTAATTTAGGAGAATCTTGAGCAAAAGATTCAAAAACTATAGTGCTTGGATTTGAAGCGTTATTTAGAGGTAAATACGAAGCAATTCTTGGAAACAATGTTTTAAGCGGAATTATAGTTGGTTCTTTTGTTGCTTGAATTTATAATAAAACTAATATGGTTGAATTACCAAAAGTGCTTGGATTTTTCTCAGGAAAAAGACTAATACCTTCATTAGCTGTTGTTTTTGCAGTAATTTTCTCAGTTGTTTATTCACTAATTTTCCCTTGAGTAGCATTTGTAATATTCAAACTATCAAAATTACTTTCTGATGCAACAAGTCCAGGAGAAGCAAACACACTTTCTGTAAGATTCACAAGAGCTTCCATTGAAGGGGTTTATGGTTTCTTAAATAGACTATTAATCCCTTTTGGATTACATCATATCCCAAATAATTTATTCTGATTCCAATTAGGAAGTTTTGCTAAAGAAGGTGGAAAAGCAGAAGAAGTTGTAAATGGAGATATCTTTATTTTCTTACAAGGAGTTGCTAAAAACAACCCAGGTGGATTATTCCAATCAGGATTCTTCCCAATGATGATGTTTGGATTACCTGCATTAGTTGGAGCTTTTGTATATACAGCAGAAAATAAAGAACAAAAAATCAGAGTTATAGCACTTCTTGGTTCTGCTGCACTTGTAAGTTTCCTTTCAGGAATAACAGAACCACTGGAATTTGCATTCCTTTATGCATCACCACTATTATTTGTTGTACATGCTGTTTTAACTGGTATTTTTGCCTTTATAACAGGTGCATTTGGAATTCAATTAGGATTTGGTTTTTCAGCTGGATTGATGGATTATATTTTAAGTATTCCCAAATCACTTGCTATAATTAAAGAATCAGGATTTACTGGTGCAAATAAAGTATTTGCAAACCCAGGTTGAATAATTCCTATCGGTGCTTTAACAGCAACTACATATTTCTTTGTTGGAACACTATTAATTAAAAAATTAAATCTAAATACCCCAGGTAGAGGTACAGGAAAAATTGCTGATGAAGAAATAGAAAACAAAAAATCAAGCAAAATAGAACAAACAGATTCTAAATCTAAAAGTACTTTATCTAAAAAAGCAGTAACCATCATAAAAGCATTTGGTGGTTGAGAAAATATTGTAGAATACAATAACTGTTCAACAAGATTAAGATATATTGTTAAAGATGGTTCTAAAATCGATGAAAAACTGATGAAAAGTGCTGGAACTTTTGGATTAATTAAAATTTCTGAAAATTCATTCCAAGTAATTATTGGTGTTGAAGCAGAACTTTTAAATAACCAAATAACCGCAAACATCGGTGCTCCTTTAGAATAATTAAAAAGTTCAAGTTATAAAAAGACTTGAATTTTTTAATCAAATTCTTAAGTTATGAATATAATTAAAGCAATATGAATAAAAACATTTTAATTTTTGACAAGGATTTAATTGAAGAAATTGATAAAAAGAACTTTTCTATTTCTTCTTTTAAAAAAATTTGAAATTTTATCGAGAAAGAACCTTTTAACTTTATTAAAACAAATTCAACGGATTTATCTAAAAAATTAGATATTTCTCAATCTACTGTTTCGCGTTTTGCAACAAAAATAGGGTTTGCTAGTTTTAAAGATTTACAAATTTATGTATCTCAAAGAATTCAATATAAAAAAGATTTAGAAATAGATATTAAAGATGAAAATAATTTAACTTTAACTCAAGTAATGAATAATATAAAATCACATTATCTTTTTTCTTTAGAAAGCACTTTAACTAATTTAAATCTAGAAAAAAACATTACAGATTATATTAATACCCTTTTAAAATACAGGAAAATGACAATTTTCTTTGGTGTTGGAGAATCTGCTCTTGTAGCAAAATACCTTGCAACCAATTTAAGAAAAATAGGTTTTAACACTATTTTTATCAATGATATCCACGAATTTTTTTCTTTTAGTAACTTATTAAAAGACCATATGCATATTACTTTAATTTCTAAAAGTTGCAAAACATTAGAAATTAAACAAATAAAGGAGTATTTAGACAAATTTTCCATTGCTACAAGCATATGGACTAAAAATAGCAAAATAACTGTTACTAAAAATGTGCAAAACGTAATATTTTTAGATAGTATTGAACAAAATTACAGAATTGGTTCAATTGGTTCAAAAATTTCTGCCTTTATCATTGCAGACATAATTTTTACTTATTTAAGTTCCAAAATAGATCATAAACAAACTATTTTTGCCAAAATTGAAAACAACATTGACCAGTGAAATAATTTAAATATTAAAGATAAAAAATAACTATAATAATAAAAAAGTTTTATAATATTATTAATAAAAATAAAAAATAGGAGAATAAATGAAATCAACAGTTAAAAAAACAATTGATGATCTACAATTAAAAGGTAAAAAAGTTTTAATAAGAGTAGATTTTAACGTTCCAATTAAAGATGGTAAAATTACTTCTACAAAAAGAATTGTAGCTTCTCTTCCAACAATTAAAAAAGTTATTAGTGAAGGGGGAAAAGCAATTGTCTTTTCTCATCTTGGAAGAATTAAAGAAGAAGCAGATAAAGCAAAAAAATCTCTTCAACCAGTTGCTATTGAACTTTCTAAACAATTAAATCAAGAAGTTCTTTTTATTAGCGAAACTAAAGGAAAAAAACTTGAAGATGCAATTAAAAAATTAAAAGATGGGCAAATTTTATTATTTGAAAATACAAGATTTGAAGATTTAAATGATAAAGCTGAATCAAAAAATAATCCAGAATTAGGAAAATACTGAGCTTCTTTAGGTGATGTATTTATTAATGATGCTTTTGGAACCGCTCATAGAGCACACGCTTCAAATGTGGGTATTGCTTCTAACATCAAAGAATCTGCAATGGGTTACTTATTAGAAAAAGAAGTGAAAGCACTTTCCAAAATTGTTACAAATCCAGAAAAACCTTTTGTTGCAATTATAGGTGGGGCTAAAATTTCAGACAAAATCGGTGTTGTATCATCACTTTTAGAAAAAGCGGATAAAGTTATTATTGGTGGTGGTATGGCTTATACATTCAATAAAGCTTTAGGTTTTAATATTGGAACTTCTCTTGTTGAAGAAGATAAGATTGAGTTAGCAAAAGAATATTTAAATAAATACAAAAACAAAATTATTTTACCAGTTGATCACGCTATGGGTAAATCTTTTGAAGATCAACCAAGAATTTTAAATGACTCAAATCCTTTACAAATTCTTGATAACACAATGGGACTAGATATTGACAAATATTCAATAGAATTATTTAAAAAAGAACTTGAAGGTGCTAAAACAGTTCTTTGAAATGGACCAATGGGAGTAACAGAATTTTCTAACTTTAAATATGGAACAGAAGAAGTTGCAAAAGCAATTTCTAAACTAAATGGCACTTACTCTGTAATTGGTGGGGGAGACTCTGTAGCGGCAGTTGAAAAACTTGGTTTTGAACAAGCATTTAGTCATATTTCAACAGGTGGTGGAGCTTCTATTGAGTTCTTAGAAGGGAAAGAATTGCCTGGAATTAAAGCAATTCAAAATAAATAATTAACTAAATAAAATCTATTTTTTTAGATTTTATTTTTATATTTTACAAAAATGAAAAAACAAAAATTTATTAAAAAGTTATTTATTCCACTTGCTTCTTTTACTCCATTAATGCTTTTTTCTTGCTCAAACACTAAAAATGAAATTTCTGTGAAACCAACCAATGAACATCAATATGAAAAATCCAATGACTATAAAACTCTAAAGAATGCTAAGAAAACATTCTCTGATGAAGAAAAAAATATTTCTAAATTTTTTGAAAAAAAGATTGATAAAATCTCTCATGCAAAACAATTAGAAATATTAAAAGGATTTTTACAAGAACAAAATTTAACACTTTCTAGTGATATTTCTGTTAGTTCTGTAACTCTCCAACCAACAAGAATGTATTGAGCTTTTAAAATCAAAAATATAGAAGAATCCTTTGGTTTTGGTTTCTTTTACAAACAAAAAAGTAAAGAAAACACACCAGAAAACCCTCAAAATCCTCCTTCAAAAGAACCCAAACCAACACAGCCAGTTACAAATCCTAAAGATAATCTCCCAGAAACCGAAACACCAAAAGAAAACCCAAACAACGGAATGCCACCTTATTTTGATCCTTCCAATGTTGAAAAACAATTAAGAGAAGCTAGAGAAAAACGAGAAAGAGAAGATCAAATAAAAAGGGATGATTTAGGTCCACAAGATTCTGATTTAATTATTTCTGAAAGTGAAGCTTATAATGAAATTTTAGATAGAAGTTTTGCAATTTCCTTTAATTCTAACGGAGTTGATCCTGAAGATAATCAATCTGGTGTAATAGCAA
The DNA here is from genome assembly GCF_054343435.1 of Mycoplasma sp. 5370. NCBI lineage: Bacteria > Bacillati > Mycoplasmatota > Mollicutes > Mycoplasmatales > Mycoplasmataceae > Mycoplasma > Mycoplasma sp. 5370. The sequence continues at coordinate 15,279 of NZ_JBTGVF010000004.1, read as the reverse complement.
ATAATCCAAATGGTACTGCTTGATTATTGGATTATGCTTGAAAAAATAATCAAGAAAATTCTGATGAATTAGTTCTTTTCCTTGCTACTAATGCTCACGTGTATCAACGTGCATATAATGCTTTAGATCAAAAATGAAAAACTGATTTTCCTGATTATTTCTCTAAAAATTCTACAGATTCAATTGAAAGTTTTAACATCGGTTTTGCTCCTAAAAACATAGCAAATAATGCTTCAATAAATAATTTGGAACACCCTGGACAAGGTAATAAAGCAATCTATTATACTAATGCAACATCAGCACAAACTACAAAGTATGATGACACAACATTAAATAGTTTTATTAAAACTACAAATGTTTTTGATAATCCAAAAACAGTCTTTGTTGCTACAAATTTCTTTGATGATCAAACAAATAAAAAATTAGTAGAAAGTGCTCAAAAACAAGAAGAAGACAAAAATAAAGATTTAGTTGTAGGAAAAGATTTTGCAGTCTTTTCATTAAAAATTCACTATAATAATTTGAAAAATGCAACAGATGCTAATTTAACTCAATTTAAAACTAAAATAGATAATGCAATTGCTGCATTAAAAAATAGTATCACAAGATCAAAAGGTAAAAATAATATACCTAATGTTGAAAATAATTCTATTCCTTATCTTGATATTGATTATGCAAGTCAATGATTAAATAAAGAAGATGCTAAAATTAATCAATATAATTCTAAAAATCGTTCTCACGCAAATCTTAAATCAATATACATTGCTGGTTATCCATCAACAGACAATCAACAATTTTGAATGCGTAATTACTCCAAAAATATAGAAAGAGACAGTGCAGCATTTGCACAAAGAGCAAACTTTACTAATGGCCAAGATGTTAAATCTGAACTTGATAATAATAGAACAATGAAAGGGATTGGTTATCAAGGTCTTATAAGTAATTCCGGTCTCTTTTGAGGTTCTTCTGGCTCATTAGCTCTTAATGAATATGGTATTGCAGTAGGAATTTTTGCAACAACAGCCAATAAAGGAGATTGAAAAGATATTTCTGGTAAAGGTGGCGTTGTCTTTCTAACGCAATATGCAGACGATGCTTTCTACGGACCAGCTCATAATTTAATCGATGGATCAAATAAACAAAAATATCCAAAACAAACAAAATCTTATAAAGAAAATCTTACCAAAATGAAAGCAGATTATGAAGGATTTACTCATACTGCTTTATTCCCTGAAGGAGTTTAAAAAATAAAATCACAGATGAATTTTTGTGATTTTTCTTTATTTTCGTTATTTTTGCTTTGGTTCTAAAAAGTATTCATCTAGTTGTTCTTGTGTAACTTCTGAAGGTGAATCAATCATTAAGTTTATACCTTTTGAATTTACAGGGAAAGGAATAACGTCTCTAATGGATTCTGATTTTGTTAAAATCATAATTAGTCTGTCTAAACCAAAAGCAATTCCTCCATGAGGTGGAACACCGTATTCTAAAGCATTTAAAAAGAATCCAAATTGACTTTCTGCTTGTTCCTTAGACATTGAAATGGTTTCAAACATTTTTCTTTGAATTTCACTATCGTGAATTCTAATAGAACCTCCTGCAACTTCAAAACCATTTAAGACTAAATCATATGCTTTAGCTTTTGCTGATTTTAGATCACTTTGGAAAGTGTCAATTGATTGTTCTTGAAACATTGTAAAAGGATGGTGAGCAGCTGCATATCTTTTGTTTTCTTCATCGTATTCAAACATTGGTCAATTTACTATTCAAGCAAATTTATAAAGACTTTCATCAGCAAGTTTAAATAAATTATTTAATTCTACTCTTAAAGCTCCAAGTGATTGACAAACTTTTTCATATTCATCATTAACTATAAATAATGTTCCATCACTAAATTTTTGCTCTTGTATAAAATTGTTTATTTTTGAAAAATCAGCAATTTTAAAAGAAGTAGATGTTATTTGACCTTTTTCTAAAATTAAATAAAGTAATCTATTTCCTTTATTTTTACGAACTATTTCATCTAAATGTTTGAAATCTTTTTTTGAAATTGTTTCTTTTTCTAAAAAAAGAGTTTTTGTTGTAGAGTTACTAAATAAAAATTCATTTTCGTTATTTAAAATGTTTGCATTAATTAATTTATTTTGGTATCTTAAATCAGGTTTATCGCTACCATAATTATCGATTGCATAATCATAATCAATTCTTTGGAAAGGAATTTCTAAAGGAATATTTAATTTTGAAAACAGGTATTTCATCATTTTTTCTACAAGATTTTGAATATCTTTTTCATCTATAAAAGACATTTCAAGATCAAGTTGAAAGAATTCAAATTGTCTATCTTTTCTTAAATCTTCATCTCTAAAAACTTTTGCAAATTGGAAGTATCTTTCAAATCCAGAAACCATTAAAATTTGTTTAAATAATTGTGGTGATTGTGGTAAAGCAAAGAATTTTCCTTTAGTTCTTGTTGGTACTAAAAAATCTCTTGCTCCTTCTGGTGTTGATTTAGATAAAATTGGGGTTTCGATATCGATAAAATCATTTTCATCTAAGAAATCTCTTAAATATTTAAAAACTTTATTTTTAAAAATAATGGTGTCTTTTAAAATATTTCTTCTTAAGTCTAAAAATCTATATTTTAATCTTAGTTCTTCAGATACATTAATTTTATCATTAATTTCAAAAGGCAATTCTTTTGATTTAGAAAGAATAATTAATTCATCAGCAATAACTTCAATTTGTCCGGTAGCTAAATTATCATTATATTCTTTTCTTTCAAAAACTTTTCCTGTAACTTGGATTACATACTCTTTAGCAATAAACAAGTTTTTTTCTTCATTATTAAAGATAATTTGTGTAATTCCTCAACGATCTCTTAAATCAATAAAAGTGAAATTTTTAAATTTTCTTATGTTATGAACTCAACCATATAAAGTAACTGTTTGTCCTACATTTTTTATATTTAATTCGTTATTATTAATTAATTTCATTGTGTATTTCCTTTATAAAAGCTTTTATATCAACTATTTGCAAAATCTTTTTTTCATTTGTACTAAGGTTTTTTAATGTTAGTTCTGTATTTTTTTGATTCTTTTCTTTAAATAAAATATATTTTGCTTTAATGTTTTCTGCTTTTGCAAAAATTTTAGCTATTTTTTGAATTTCTTTATTGGATTCTACCTTAAAGTTGTGTTTTCTTAATTCTAGAATTAGTTTATTATTTATATTAAATTCATCTTCATTAAAACTTGCTACATAAATATCAATTCCAGAATTATAATTAAAATCATTATTAAAGTCTAAAATTTCAATAATTCTTTCAACTCCAATTCCAAGTCCAATTGCAGACATTTGTGGACCATTTAGTTCTCAAAAAAGATTATTATATCTTCCACCACCAATTAATGTACTTTTAGAACCAAGAGCTTTTGAACTTGACTCAAACTCAAAAACAAAATCATCATAATAATCAAGTCCACGAACTAAAAATTCATCTACTTCAAAATCAATATTTTGTTTTTGCATCAACTCCTGCAATTTATTAAATTCATTTTTTGATTTTTCATTAATAAAGTCTAAAATTTTTGGTGCTTGTTTGATAAATGTTTTAGTCTGTTCTATTTTATCATCTAAAATTCTTAAAGGATTTTTTTCTAATCTAATAATTGATTCTTTTTCTAATTCATCTTGATGAGTAATCAAATATTTTTTTAATTCAACTAAATATTTTTCCCTGTCTTCTCTTGAACCTAAACAGTTAATTTTTAACTTTACTTCTTTAATTTTTAAAAGTTCTAAAAATCTTGTAGCAAAACTTATAATTTCAAAATCATATAGATAATTGCTTTGGCTAATATATTCAATTCCAGCTTGATAAAATTGTCTAAAACGTCCTTTTTGTGGGCGTTCATAACGAAACATAGGTCCAAAATAAGCAAACTTATTATTATTTATATATAACTTATTTTCCAAAATAGCCCTTACTGTTGAAGCGGTTCCTTCCGGTCTAAGAGCTAACTCTCTATCGGATTTATCTTTAAATAAATACATTTCTTTATTTACTATATCCGATGTTTCTCCAGATGTTCTAATAAATAAATTTGAATATTCAAAAATTGGAGTTTCTATATATTTAAAATTTCAATTTTTTATAATATTAAAAAAAGTTTCTTGTATTTTTTGTAACAAGAACACTTCTTTATCGTATATATCTTTTGTGCCTTTTGGTTTTATATACATTTTTTTCCTTTTTTATGCTTCAAAATCATTAATACCAACAAAAGTTTGTTCTTTTATTTTTTGAGTATTTCAGTATTTATTTGCAATTCTTTTTGCTTTTCTTTTGTTTCTTCAAGTCTCAACTAATAATCAAATATGACTTGCGATAAATAATGATGAATATGTTCCAAACACAACACCAGTTACCAATGCAATGTTAAAGTATAAATCAGTTGAATCTTTAAAAATAATTAAAATTAATACAGTTAAAATTGTTGTTAAAGAAGTAAAGATTGAACGTTTTATAGTTTCTTTAATAGTTTTATTAACTATAAATCTTAATCTATTATAGTCGTTAACTTCTTTATATGGTAATTCTTTAAAGATTTCTTTAATTCTATCAAAAACAACTATAGTATCGTTAATAGAGTAACCAATTATTGAAAGTATAGCGGCTATAAAAATTGGTGAGATTTGTAATCTGAAAATGATAAAGATTAAGAAAACTATTATAACATTATGAATTAGCGAAATAATTGCAGCTATTGCAAATGTTCATCTTAATCTTAAAATTATATAGAAGATAACAGCAAATAGTGCAACTAATACAGAAATAATAGCATTATTTACTAAACTTCTTGCTTCTTCTGAAGAAATACTATATGTAATAATATTTATATTTTGAAACTTAGTATTTAATTCTGGACTAATTTCATTAAGAATATTAGTTATATTTTGATTAGTTCTAACTATAACATTATAAATATCTGCTTGTTGATCTACTTTTTGAATAATAATTTGATGATTATCGTTTATTATTCCTTTATTTTCAAGAAAGTCTTTGATTTCATTTGCTTTATTTAAAGTTAGAAAATCAAAATCTTTATCTTTAGTTTCAACTAAAATATTTGTTCCACCACTAAACTCTAAAGAAAGGTTAAATCCTTTTATAAAATCCTTATTTATTACTGCAAATGTGGTAAATACAATAAAAGCAGCTATAAAAATAATAACTGGAATGTAGTGAGTAAATTTAACATAATTTAGGTATTCTGGTCTTTCTATTTTTGCAACATAACCTCTTGCATATAAAGGAATGTATTTTTTTCTAACCCCTAATAAAAATTTATTTTTATCAAATACACCCGTTTTTACAAGCATTGTTGTAATTCATTTTGTAAAGAACAGCATAATTAACAATGTAAATAACACAGAAAATAGTAAAGTTACTGCAAAACCTTTAATATCTTTGGTCCCAAAAAAGAAGAGAATTACAGCAACAATTAATGTCGTTATATTCGAATCCAGAATTGTAGAAAAAGAAAATTTATTTGCTTTACTATTTGCTTTAATGCTGCTAGAACCCATATAAATTTCTTTTTTAATCGATTCAAACGATATTATATTCGCATCGACAGACATACCAATTCCTATTATTAAAGCAGCAATAGTAGAAGGTGAATATTCCCCTCTTACTGTTGTGAATAATAATGAAGTTAGAAATATATATAAACTTAAAGAAATTGTAGATAAGAAACCAAGAAGTCCATAATTAACTATCATAAATAAAGCAATTATAGAAATTGAAATTATTCCTGCAATTAAAGCTCCATTAAATGCATTCTCTCCTAAATCTCTAGGCACAAATGAGGAAGATAAAAGTTTTAATGAATAATTATCGGTTCCATAATTTATATTTAAAGCTAACTGTTTTGCTTCACTTGATGTGAAATTCCCTTGAATAACAAAAGATTCACCAGATAAAGCACTATTAACTTGAGCGGATGAAATTAAATATTTTTTAGCATCAAATTGTGCTTCTTTTAAAATTGGTTGAAATACTGTTGGTTGATGTGTTTGAGGATTTGTTACAGTTTTTGGTTGTGTTTCTTCATTAACATGAACAAATTTATATGGATTAAATCCAGAATTAACTCATTCATCTCTAAAGTTAGTATTAGCAAGATGAATTAAATCTTTTAAGTTTAATCAAACTAAAATTAAATTTTGACCAGACGGTCTTTTGGAAATATAGTCAGTAGCTTTTGTTCATTCTAACTCACCAGATTTATCGGCTAAATTAATTAATACTTGATTTCTATTATTGCTGTCAATTTGCTCTTTTGCTCCACCTGATTTAAATGGTGCAACATAATCTCTTTCATTTCATTTATCTACATTTTCAAAATCTAAAGTTTGTCCTGTAGTAAATTTTCCATTATAAAATAAAGGTTTATTATTTATGTCTGTGATTATAATTTGTTGTTTTGCAATAACTTCATTTGTAAAATCAACAATTTCTTCATTAGTGGTTATTCCACTTCGAGAAATTCTTATTCTACCTTCGCCCTCAATTGCAACTTGTGTACCATTTAAACCGACTCCACCGGTTAAACGATTAAATATTGCTTGGTCTGCCCTTTTTATTGTTTCATTATCGATTGGTTTATTTTTATCTTCTGAAGTAACTTGAACAAGAACTTCAGCACCACCACCGTATTCAATAGATTTATTAATATTTTTTGAAATATAATATTTGCTTCCTAATGTAATTGAAACTATGACTGTTGAAAAAGTGAAAAAAGCAATAAATCACCTTTTTCAATTTTTAGCACTAAATATATTTCTAAAAAACTTTTTCATAATAATATTTTATATTATAAGGTATTTTTAGTTATTTTTAACTAATATAGTTATATTTTTTTAAATATTCTTCTCCTTCAATCGTAATTCTTCTCCCTCTACTAGTTTTTTCAATTAAATTTAATTCTAATAAATTGGGTTCTATATTTAACAATATGTTATCTTTATTATCTTTTAAAATTCCTGAAATTACATCCAAAGATACACTTTTTCTTTTGAAAATATTACCTAAAAGTTTTAAATAATCAACATGTAAATGAGTTAAACCATTATGATGAATTCCAATATTTTTAAGAGTTTCATCAATTAAATTTTTATCAATTTTAGATTTTTGAGAAAAAATATAAAAATCTCTGATTCTTTTTAAAATATTGTTTAAAATTCTTGGTGTACTATTAGCAAATTTAGTGATATATCTTATATCATTATCTGAAATTTCTATATTTAATTTTGATGAAGAATTTTTTGCAATGATTTTCATTTCTTCTGGAGAATATTTTTGTAATTTTGCAATGAAACCAAAACGATCTTTTAATGGTTGACTTAATCTTTCAAATTTAGTTGTAGCACCTATTAAAGTAAACTCAGGTAATTTCATTCTCATTATTTTATTTTCTCCATCTACTCCAATTTGAATATCAATTACATATTCTTCCATTGCTGTATAAAGTAATTCTTCCATATTTTTATTCATAGAATGAATTTCATCAATAAAAATTAAATCCCCTTTTTTAACAGAACCAAAAATTGAAAGAATATCTGATTTTTTCTCTATTAAAGAACCTTGTATAAACTTAATTTGACCATCTAATTCCGTTGAAATAATTTTTGCTAAAGTTGTTTTTCCAAGACCTGGTGGTCCAAAAAACAATAAATGATCAAGAGTTTTTTTACGCTTTTTTGATGAACCTATTAAAACTTTAATTGTATTAACTAGCTCTGTTTGACCAATAAATTCATCGAAATTTTTTGGTCTAATTTCTAAATTCTCTTGCATTAGAAATTAATTTAATAGCTTCTTCAACTAAGAATTCAAAATTTTCACTTGGTTCTAAAGATGAAATCGCATAATCAATTTGTCTTTTTTGGAAACCAAGGACTTTAAGTGTATCTTCTAATTCACTCATTACCTTAAAATCAAGTTTTGAATTAGACTCATTTTCAAATTCATGAGATTCATTTTCTGTGCTGTTTTCATCTACTTTTTCTTCTTTGGATTTTAAATTACTTAATATTTTTCTATATTTATTTTGAAAATCAAAAACAATTTGTCTTGCTATTTTTTGTGATATATAAGTATATTTTGAAAGTCTTTCTCAATCACCTTCTGCAATTAAATTAATTCCTTTTTCTCATCCTTCAGAAATAAAGGATAATGCTGTTTTAGGACCAACACCTGATATTGTTAATAAATCTTCAAATAAAATTCTTTCTCTAAAATTTTCAAATCCATATGTTGTTTTTTGATAATCATTTTCTCAATTGTAAATATAAACTTTTCTATTTTCTCCTTTTTCAAATTTATCGCTATTGACAACATATATAAGATGTCCTGTTGATGAACTTTCTAATATAATGTAATTTTTGTTTTTTGAAACTATTTTTCCTATTTTATAAATTTCCATTTTTTTCCTCCATCTAAAAGTTTCTTTTTTTTATAAAAAACAAATAAAAAAGAAAAAAATTAGGAAAATAAGCTCGTTTTTCCTAAAATTTTAAATATTGAAGTATTATTAAAGTCCCTATTTATAAATTAATATAAAAAAATAAATAAAAATTAATTTAAAAACATAGATTTAGAAAATTAATTAAATTTTCAATTGATTTAAACTAAAATAAGTTATGTTATGTATAATTTAATTAAAAGAAAAAGTATAATAAATCAACTATTTCTGAATTTTAAAACAATATTAAAATTTAAATATAATAAATAAAGTGTTGGATATAATAAATTCATTGAATGATATTTGAAAACAACAAACGCATAAATAGGGAGATATATGGAAAATAGTAAAATTGAATATAAAATTGATATTCCAGATAAAGCAAATAAACTAAAAGCAGAAATAGTTTCTTTTTTAAACAGCAAGGGTGGAGAAATACATCTAGGAGTTAGAGATGATGGTAGTATTGATAAAGAATTGATAGAAAATAAAAAAACAAGAATGAGAACAATTGCTATCTAATTGAGTGTCAAATGCTTTTAGTCCAAATGTTATAAACTTAATTGATATTCTTCCTAATGAAATACCTTTTAAAATTAAAATAACTGAAGGTAAGGAGAAACCTTATTTTTATAAAGAAGGAGAAGGATTTAATTCTAAAGGGATTTTTATTCGAGTTGGTAGTACAAAAAGAGTTGCAAGTTTTAATGAAATTGAAAGAATGATTAGAAATCATCCATCAAATGATTTTGAATCAAATAGTATTGATAGAAATGATTTGACTTTTACATATATTGAAAATAGATTTAAAGAAAAAAATATAAAATTTGATATATATGCTTTATCGTTAAAAGGCAAAAATGATAAATATAATAATGCTGCTTTGTTGTTAAGTGATCAAAATCCAACAATAAGTAAATTCGCAGTGTTTCAAGATAAGGGAGTTATTGAATTTTTAGATAAAAAAGAATTTACTGGGTCAATTTTAAAACAGCTAGATGAGATATTGTATTTTTCTAGTTTATCCAATAGAAAAAGAGTTACCATTTCAGGTAAACCAGATAGAGAAGAGTATTTAGACATTCCTAAGAGAGCATTGAGAGAAGCTATTGTAAATTGTTATTGCCATAGAGACTATACACTAAGCGGTGATGTAAAAATTGAATTTTATATAGATAGAGTTCAAATTTTTTCACCAGGTAGTTTACCTGATGGTTTAACTCTTGAAAATATAAAAATGGGAATGGCTGCAAAAAGAAATAAAATCATTGTAAATGCATTAGATAAAATTGATATGATAGAAAACTATGCAACAGGAGTAAGAAGAATATTTGAAGATTATTCTGATTTTAAAAAACAACCTAAATACTATATTTCTGATAACGGCGTGATTGTTACATTATTCAATAGAAATTATAAAATAGAAGATGAAGCCCAAAATGAAGCCCAAAATGAAGCCCAAAATGAAGCCCAAAATGAAGCCCAAAATTTAAAACAAAATACTAAAAAACGAATAGAGAAAATTTTAGAGTTAATGAAAGTAAATAATAATATAACAAGAAGTAATCTTAAAAATATATTAGGAGTGTCTAAAACAACAATTGAACGTGATATTGCTAAATTAAAAGAAGAAAATAAAATAGAATATATAGGAAGTTCAAAAAAGGGTTATTGAAAAATAAAAAATAATTAAATGAGAATTAATAAAAATCAAAACACAATAAAATGTAATTAAATCAGATAAATAAAAACCGTTTTGCCCCATAAAACAGGCATAAACAGTTTTTTAATACATTAAACTGAGAAAGCTTAACCAAATGTTTTTTCAATTTATGACTTTATATTAATAATCCTAAATAAAAAAAGATAACTTACTTAGAGTTATCTTTTTCTTTGATTTTAGCAAGTATTTCTTCTATTCTTTGTGCATTGTCTAATACTTCATCTAAAAAGAAATGTAATTGTGGCACTGTTCTAGAATTTACTATTTTGGATAATTGAGTTCTAATAAATCCTTTTGCATTATTTATTGCTTCTAAACCTTTTTGAGGTGATTTTATAAAACTTAAATAAATTTTTAAATGTGAACCATCGTTAGAAAGTTTTACATCATTTACAGTTGCTCCAATTATATTAGCATTTGTTATTTCTTCACTTATAATTTTAGAAACTAGTAAAAAATAGTGGGATTCTTTTTTTCTTAATGTAATTGAGTTCATATTATTCTTCAATTAAAACATCTTCAAATGCTTGAATAGTATCATCAACTTGAATTTCGTTATATTTATAAATATGACAACCAAATTCCATACCCATTGCTACTTCTTTAGCATCATTTGGACCTTTTCTTAAAGAGTCCAATTTTCCTGTATAAATAACTTTATTTTTTCTAATAACTTTAACTTTACAGTTATTTTTAAATTTACCACTAATCATAGTACATCCAGCAATAATTCCAACTTTTGAATAACTAAAAAGTTTAAGAACTAACGCTTCACCTATATTAACCTCTTCATATTTTGGTTCCTTATAACCTTTTAATAAAGTTTCTACTTCTTCAGTGATTTTATAAATTACAGAATATTCTTTTATCTCTATTTTTTGCTGAGTTGCAAACTGTTTTATAGAGCTTGGGACATTTGTATTAAATACATAAATAATTGCATTTGATGCTTCTGCAAGTAAAATATCTGCTTTTGTAACATCTCCAACAGAAGCATGTACTACATTAACAAAAGCTTCATCGTTTTTTAATCTCTCTAAAGATGATTTTATAGCTTCTGAAGTTCCGTGCACATCGCTTTTGATAATTAAATTAATAACTTTTTTACCTTCTTCAAAAATTACGGAATTTCTTTCTTTTAGTTGTGTTTGTTTATCTACAAAAGCTTTTTCTTCAGCTAAATTTTTAGCAAATTTTTCTTCTGGAAAACCAAAGAATTTATCTCCTGCTAAAGGCACATAATTTAAACCAGTAACAACTACAGGAGTACCTGGAGTTGCTTTTTCAAGAATTTGTCCATGGGAATCATGCATTGTTCTAATTTTTCCGTATTTAGAACCTGCAACAATAAAATCTCTTGGATAAAGAGTTCCATTTTGAACAATTAATGTTGCAGTAACTCCTTTACCTTTATCTAATTTTGATTCAACTACTGTACCGATAGGATATCTATTTCTATTTGCTTTTAAATTAAGAACTTCCGCTTGTAAATTAATTGCTTCAAATAAGTCGTTTAGTCCTTGACCGGTTTTACCAGAACCATAAACAAACATATTGTCTCCTCCTCATTCTTCAGGAAGAATATTGTGGGTAGAAAGTTCTGATTTTACTCTTTCAATATCAATTGAAGGTTTGTCAATTTTGTTAACAAAAACTATTATAGGAACTTTTGCATTTCTTGCATGATCAATTGCCTCAATGGTTTGAGGCATAACTCCATCATCAGCAGCAACTACTAAAATAACAATATCTGTTATTTTTGCACCTCTTGCACGCATTTCTGTAAATGCTTCGTGACCTGGAGTGTCTAAAAAGGTTATTTTTTTGTTTTGGTATTCAACTTGATAAGCACCAGTGTGTTGAGTAATACCACCAGCTTCACCACTTGCAACATTACTTTTTCTTATAGTATCTAATAATGTTGTTTTACCATGATCAACATGTCCCATTATAGTAATTATTGGTACTCTATTTTCAAGTTCACTTTCATGATCACTTATTTCAACTTCATCCATAAAGTTGGAAGCATTTATTTCTACTTCTTTTTGAAAATCAAAACCATATTCAATACACAATTCAGCTATTTCATCTTCAGAAAGTGTATGATTTAAAGTATACATTTTTCCTTTTTTAAAAAGGTTTGTAATGATTTCATTAGCAGGTTTATTAATTTTTTTTGTAAATTCTGCAATTGTCATTGCTCCTGTAAAAATAAAAATACCATCTTTTAATTCAGTTTTTACACTAACTAACTGGGATTTAATTTCTTCTGTATTAGATTTTCTAATGTGTTTCTTTGCCATAAATTAGTTCTATTTCCTTTCTTAATTGATCGTAATTTTCTTTTGTTATATTCATTTTAAAAGACTTATTAAGAAGTTTTTTCTCAAAAGCTTTTAAAATGCTCTCTTTGACATTTTCTATATAAGCTCCACGCCCTTGTAGATTTTTATTTTTGTCTATAATTACTGTATTTTCCTTTGTTTTAGTAAAACGCATTAATTTTGTTATAAGGATGATATTGTTTGAAAAAATGCATTTTCTTGAATAGTCATTATTCATTTTCTTCATCATCTCAATCAGCATCATTTATATCAAAATCAAAATCATTTAAACCAGCAAATTCAGCTAAATCATTATCCATTTTGTAATTCTTAATTTCTTCACTAATTTGTTTTAAATCTTCTTTTGTATAAAGTTCTTCTGTTTTTGGTTTGTTGTTATCAATATTATCTTGAAAATCAGAAAATGCATTGTCAAAAATGCTATCACCATCAAATTTATTTACATTTGCTTTTCTATTATTTTTAACTACAGAATCTTTTTCAACTTTAGTTGATGATTTTGAAGTTGAATCATTTTTTTCTACTTTTTGTTCGCTATTTGCTGTTTCTTCAGAAATATTTAAACCAAAATCTTCGTTATATTTTTGAATATCTTTATCAAATTCATCAAGTAAATAATTAGGATTAATTTTAGATTTACTATTTCTTGTTTTATTAGTAGTATAAGGTGCTTTTTTGATTTTAGCATTTGTTGAAGTTCTGCTTTTAAATTCATTTTCAATTGTTTCTAATTCGCTTTTAGAACTAATATTTCCATTTCAGTTTAATTTAAAACCATCATTTAAGGCTTTTGTATAAGAATAAATGTCAATTCTTGATCTTGTTAGTTCAGAAGCTAAAGTAACATTGATTCCTTTTTTACCAATAGCAAGCGAATGTTGTGAATCAGGAACAACAACAACAATTTTATTCATTTTTTTAGATTTAAATGGTAAAACAGAAACTATTCTTGTTGGTGCTAAAGCATTTACTATAAATTGGTTTAAATCTTCTGAATATTCAATAATATCTACTTTTTCTTCTCCTAGTTCATTTACTATTAATTCAATTCGACTTCCAGATTTTCCAACTAATGCTCCTACATTATTAATCACTGTTCCAGATGTAGATTTAATAGCAACTTTGGATCTTTCTCCTGCATGTCTTGCTATTCTAAAGATTTCTATTTCTCCTGCTGCAATCTCAGGAATTTCTTTTTCAATTAAGTCTTTTAAGATGTTATTTGATGAATTAGAAATAATTATTTGTGTATCTTTTACTTCTTCAAGCACATCTTCAATATAAACATCTTCGCTTAAACCAAGCTCATTCTTCTTTTTAGAATTTGTAGCTAAGTGTTTAGGCATAAATGCATGAACTTGATCGTCTTCAATTTCATATAAGTATCCTGCTCTTAATTTAGAAATTAATTTTGCTTTTACTACTTTTCCTTTTAAAGTTGAATATTTTTGATAAACAGCTTCTCTTACAAGTTCGGCAATTTTTTGTTTAAATTGTTGCTGAACTGGTGAAAATATATTTTTTGGCAAAGTTTCAAAATCAATATCAATAGAAACTTTTTCATCTTCTTGAACTTTGTGTGCAAATAATTGTTTTGCTTGTGAAATGGAAATTTCACAAGTTTTTAAACCTTCATCTGCTGCAATATCTTCATTATAAGTTTCGTCAGAAACTACTAAAGCTGTTTTGTTTACTAATCTAATATTTTCATTTTCATAATCAACAATTAGTTCTATTTCAGCGTCAGGATCTAAGTTTTTAGTAATTGTTTTTATAAAAGAATCTTCAAGAATTTTCATAATTGTTTGTATATCTATTTTTCTAAATTCTGAAATTTCTTTTAATTGATTAAAAAATATTTTGTTCTTTGAAATATTTTTAGAATTTACAGATTTTCTTGCCATTTTTCTCCTAAATATTTATATATAAATTAATTTTTTCTATTTTTTCTTTATTTATTTCTTCTTTTTTCATTCTGCCTTTTAAATTAATTTCTAGTAATAAAGTATTTTCATTGTTTTGGATTAATTTTCCTATAATAAAATCTTTTTTATTAAATCAAATTTGAATTTTTTTATTGGTAAATTCTTCTATATTTTCTATATTTATATCAATGTCAGTACCTTTGGAAAATACATCTAAATAATATTCTTCTTTTATAAAATCTTCTTTATCTAAAAAGTCAGATATTTTTCTTGAAATTTTTTCAACATCATTCAAATCAGTAAAATTTGTTTTTATTCTTAAAAAATTAAGACTTCCTTCTTTTTCAAAATAAGCTTCTAAAATTGAACTAAAATTCTCTTTTAATTTTTCTAAAATATCCATTTTTCTCCTTAAAAATATATGAAAAGGTTGCTAACAGCAACCATTTTTTATTACTATTAATATAATTATAAACCAATAATATTTTTTTTATAAATAAATTATGAAAATTATTAATGTCTTCTTTTTTCATTTTCACCTTCAGTAGATATGATTTTTAAAGGTCTTGACAATATAAAATGAATAGAATCTTTTTCTATATGTTCTTTATAATCTTTTATTTCACTATCATATTCTCTTTCTAATCTTTCTCTAGAAAAAGTTAAATCATAATCGTAAAAATTATTTGATTCTTTATTTGCAATTATTTGAGCATTTTCCCTTGAGTTTAAATCATTTTCAATATTATATCAATCAT
>NZ_JBTGVF010000003.1:0-66241 GCF_054343435.1 Mycoplasma sp. 5370 | reverse complement strand
CTACTTTAATTATTTCGCCTTTAAATTCAGTTACAACACTTGTTTGAGAATTAAATGCTGCAGTAAATTTATCATTTATAATTTTATCTACAATTCTATTTTCTTTAACTAAAATTATTTTATAACATTTAATTTAAAGACAAGAAAACTTTGAAAAAGAAGAAAAAAAGCAAAAAAATATTATTTTTTTTTTTTTTTTTTGGTGAGAATATTTATTTTTCAAAAAAATAAATTTATAATTAACTAAAAATAAGTAAATAATTTAAATTATTTAAGGAGAATTATGAGAAAAAAAATATCAAAAATTTTATTAATTTCTATACCTGTAGCATTTTTAGTTTCTTGTTCTCAAGAACAAACTGAAAGTTTTAACTTTTTAGATGATTTAGATTTTCAAAATTTAAAAAAACAAATTGAAACAAATTTAAAAGATAATCAAAAATTATTTTCGAGCAAAGAATTTAAAATAAATTTATCTGAAAATATCAAGATATATAAAGAACTTAAAAAAATTGTTTCTGAAAAAGAAATTAAAGATGATGAATTAGTTAAAAGTAATTCTGCAAAAATTACAAAATTTTTGAATTCCTCAACTTTTAATTTTGATTCCTTAAATATTGATTTTAAAAATTTACTTACTAAATTAAATGAATCCATTAAATTAGCAAAAGAGAAAAATAGTAAAAAGTTTTTATTTTTACAAGAAGAAATAAAGTTAATTTTTGACAAAAATAAAAATCCTCTTTTTTCTTCATTAGAAAAAAATATAATAAATTCAGTAGAAACAAATTTTGATTCCTTTTCAAATATAGAATTTAAAATGGAACTAGAAAATAATTTAATGTTATTTAACAAAAATAAAGAGAAAAAATTGATTTTAAATAAATATAATTTGGAAAATGAACCTAAACTTCAAGAAGAAATTAATAATGTAAATAATTTTTTAAATAAATCATCTTATGATTTTTCAATTTTTAATAATCAGTTTTTAAATTTAAATAATAAGGTTAAAGAAGAGTTAACTTTAAAAGAAAATTTACTATCTTCTAATTTAGAAAATTTTAAAATTTTAGTATTTAATTTAGAACAAAATGGCGAACTTGATTCACATCTTGTTTCTTTTTTAAAAACCAACTATAAAACTCTATTTGAAAAAAGACAAAATGAATCAGATTTTTTAAGTGAAATTTCTGAAATAAACAGGAAAATAAAAGAAATTAATCATTTTAAAGAAGAATATAATAATGTTTTTAGTGAAGATATTAATATGAAAATTGAAACATATTTAAGTTTAAAAAACTCTAATTTTGCTTCTTTAAATGATTTAGAATCACTTAAAAACACAATTAATTCTTTGAATGAAGAAATATCTAATTTTATAATAAGTAATAATCACAGAAATGAAGAGTTAAATAACAAAATAAATAATCTTATTTCAAAAATTAATGAAAATACCAAATTAACAGAAAAAGAAAAACAAGAATTAATTGCTTCAACAAATAAAATTGCAAGCAATTTTCAATTTGAGAATTTGGAAATAAATTTTGAAAACAAAATAAATAATTTTAGTCAAGAACAATTAAAATTAATAGAATTAATCGATTCGAATTTACAAATAACAACAAGCTTAAAATCTTATTTAAAAATAATAGCATACTCTAAAACAACAATTTCAGATTTTAATAATTTTAAACAAAAAACAGAATCCTTTTTTACACTTTTAACTAACTTAAAGCAAGAATTTACAAAAATTAATGATGCTATAGATAAAAAAGAAATAGATTCAGAAAAATTATTAAACTTTTTCTTAAATGAAAAAGCAAGAAATTTTAGCAAAATATATAATAATGAAAGTAATATTTTAGAAGATTTCTTAATCCAAAATTTCGATGATATTAAAAATAAAATAAATGATTTTTATAATTCTTTAAAAGACTTTAATGTGGAAAATATAATAACTTCTGGAGTTTTTGCAGATAATTTAAATAATCTTTTATTACAACAAGTCTCAAGTCATAACACTGTTTCATTAGCAAAAGATCCAAATGGTTACGATGTTGAACGTTATTTACATTCTGCGTCAATCAATTTAAACAATTATAGAGTTTTTATTAACGAAGGAGATGATGAAACTTTTGACTTTGATGTTACTAATTTAGAATTAAAAGAAGAAAATAAAAATATTTTAGTTTTAACATTAGATGTATTTTTAAAGAGCAATCGAAAAATCAAAACTACAATTACAAAGGAAATTACCTTTAGTAAAGATGTAATGCCTTTTATAAATAAAATAGTTCTAAATAATTTAGATCAATTTTATGAAGTTGATTATGAAGCATTATCTAAATTATCATATAGTGAATTTAATCAAATTAAAGATAAAAAAACCTTTTTTAAACCAAGAATAAAAGGAATCGAAAACTTCTTTAGTTTTGACATACCTGAATTTGATACTTTTAAAGAAAATCGTTTATATTTTACTTTTAATGTTCTTTTTAATAAACAAATTATCAAAAGTAAAGTGATACCAACTTTAAATCCTGTAGATTTTTTAAATGGTGATGACACTCAAGAACAAAAAGATGCAAAAGATTTTGCAGAAATTCAAAAAATTTTAAAAGGAACAAAAGAATACTTTTGAAGTCTACTTAAATTTAAACCTAATTTATTTTATACTCATTCTCAATTTTTAGCACAAGATGCAAAAAAAGCAATGAGTGAAATTTATGATTTACCAAAATTTGGAAAATATGAGATTTTTGTTAAAGATGTTAATAATATTGATAACTATAATGGTTCTGCTGATTTAATTCTTTGATATAAAATAAATGGAACAGAAGCACCAATTCAAGCATTAGGTGATTTATATTCTCATCCAATTAAAATGATTAATTTTAAATTACAAGATTTAGAAGATATCAAACCAAAAACAGGTAAAAATCTTACAGAAGCAGATTTTGAAGGATTTGATGCTATAGATGAAAACGATGCTAATATTTTAAAACAATTAAATGAAGCAAACATTGATCAAGTTAAAGTTAATGGACAAATTAATGATAGTGGAAATCCAAGCAATTATTTTGGAATTATTAATGCTAAAGATTTTGTAGAGCAACAACAATTTTATAAAGCAAGTTATTTATTTAAAATAGTAAATGGAAATAATAATAAAGCAGTTAATATGGATAATAAAGTTTATGTGCCTTTTGGTACAGGAAATTATGATAAAGATTTAACTTTATTTGCTATAAACGATAGTGATTTGAGTCGAATTAGAAATAAATACTTTATTTACTATTATGATTTTAATCTTGTTGGTAAAAGGGGATTAAGTTTCAAAATTGGTTTTATCGAAAAAGAACACCAAAATAAGAGATTTTCAACTAAACAAACTTTTACTTTAATTAATTTAGTAAATGATTATCAACAACTTCATTATCCAGAAATAATGATGAACAATTTAACATTTGATGATCTTCAAATAAATAAAGAAAAATTAGCAGAAAATACGATTAGTTATTTTCAAGGTCATAAAGATCAGTTAACTAAAATTTTAGGTATAAAAAATACTAATGGTTTTATTACTTATAAAAATTATGAATTGCCTGTTAGTGAAATTAATGTCAATAAAATTCAAGCAATTGATGAAACATCAGCTTATGTTAGATTTTCTTTAACTAAATTTGGAGTAGAAGATCCAGTATATGTAAAACCTTGAAATAAAAATGCTAATAGTTGATACAAAATTACAGGATTTAAAGCAGAATCAATAAACAATAAAAGAACAGAACCATCTTGAGATTCTAGTAGAGATACCGATTCTTTAAGAACTATTTATAATTCAGCAACAGAAATTCACAGAGAAAGAACCCTTGAATTATATTGAAAAGATGCTTTATGAAAAGTGGATAAAGAAACTAATATTCTTTCATGGACTTTACAGCATAAAATATTAGATCCTTTATTTAAAAATATTTATACATCCAACAGAAAATTGAATTTAACCTTTAATGGTGGTGCAATTTCTAGAACGGATTCAGGATTTAGTGTTTCTGACAATCCTGCTTTTAATATTGAATTTGATTATGATCAAATTAAAGAAAATAAAATAACTAATGTTGAAAAAACAGTAGAAAAAGGCGGAAATTCCTTTATATTCAATATTCAAGTTAAATTTCTTGAAAATGGAGATATTATTTTTAATGTTTGACCAAAAAATCCTGAAAATAGAATAACTATCGATCCAAGAGAAGCAGCAAAATCTGTAGTTAGTGAATTTGATGATTATAAATTTTTATTTGCTCCTGGAGCAGCAACTTTGAGAGTTAAATATGATTCTACACAACAAACTGAAGATTTTGGTTGAAACACAAATGCTTTTGATTATTCAAAAGTAGAACCAAATACTTTCTCTCAACCAACCATTTTTTATAATAAACCAGAATACCTTTATGATCATAATGTTTATAATCCTAATTCAAATGTGCCTTTTAAATTACATGAAGGATATACAATGAGATTGGAAACAATTAGACTTAAAGAAGCGGGAGAACATAGTGAATTAGTAAGAAATGTTATTGGTAGAGCAATTGCTTATAGTCCAGGTGGTGCCATAGCAACTGCTTCAATGATAGGAAAAGTAAATAATGATCCAAATGATGGAAGATTTTATGTTTTAACAAATCACCATGCTGAATCATCTAGTATACACGATTTTTCCCTTATATCTGGTGATAATTTATTCTTTAAATCAAGTGATAAAACTATATCAGCACCTTTTTTACAAGTACAAACTTACGCTTCTAGAGGTAGATATGGATGAACTGATTACACAAGTACAAAAGGCAATGAATCCACTACTATTTGAATTGGAATTCAACAATACAATTTAAATGGAGATCCTTTAAAAAATACAGGAAAAACACCTGAAAGACTAGATGCTTCTATTATAATTGTTGATATTAATCCAGGAATTGCTAGAGCAAGAGAAGAAGGAAAATTTGATCTTGCACTTTACTTAGAAAATTGATTTAAGTTAGCAAATTCTACAATTGATAACACTTGAAGATTAAATGACTTTAATTCTCCTGTTGTTAAAGAAATTGCTTCAATAGGTTATCCACGTGGAAATCAAAATGCTATTTTAGACCATAGACCAGTAGCTAATTACTGAAGTGGATGAAAATGAGGAACAATTATCGCTAATGAAAATGGTTATTCTCCATTTTATTCAGGAGCGGGTGCTTCAGGAACAGGAAGGTTTAACGGAGATAATTCTTTAGCATCTTTATGAAACTCGGGAGTTGGTTTTCAATATTCAATAAGTTGAAACTATGATGGACAAGACTATAATTATTTTGGAGTAAACTGAAACGGAGAACATCCTTTTGAATTAAAAAATAAACATTCTTTTGCTTCTCAAATTATAAGAGCAAATGCTGTTAATCCTAATAAATATGATTTACCATGATTTATGAAAGAAATAAAGGAGAAATAAAATGAAAAAGAAAAACAAATTAAAGAAATTTATTCCTTTTATAGGGATTTCTCCTTTATTTTTTGCTTCTGCCAGTTTTGAAAATAGTATTTCTCATAATCATGAAACTTATAACATAAATCCATATGTTAAAAGCATTAATTATTTAGATAAAAATTATGTTTTAGATTCAGAAGTTAATTTAGTTATTGAAGATGGAATATCTCAAAAAACAATTGATAATTTTAAAAATATTTTAACTTCTAAAAACTATAAATTTACTTTACAAAAGAAAATTATAGAAAGTAAAACAAACATATTAATTGGAAATAAATTAAATACAGATACTTCTGTAGATAATTTATTATTAAGTGATATAAATTCAAATAGTGATATATCTTCAAAAGAAGATTCTTACATTTTAACAAGCAAAAATAATATTATAGGAGCTTTTGGTTTTAAAGAAGATTCTGAATTTTATGCTGCACAAACCTTTAAACAAATTTTAGATCAACTAAAAAATAGAACAATTGAAGAATTTGTTATAAAAGATTTTTCAATGGCAAAAAATAGAGGAATTATTGAAGGTTCATTAAATACCAACTGAAGCAATATAGAAAGATTTAAATATTTAGAGTATGCTAAAAAACAAAAATTAAATAAATATTTTTATTGAAATACTTTTGATAAAAAAACTAATGAAGATTGAAAATTAAAATATTCTAATTTAGAGAAAAAAGATTTTTTAGAACCTTTTATTAATAAAAGCTTAGAATCAAATATTGAACCTGTTTTTATGTTTAACATATTTGCTAAAAACAAATTAAGAGAAGAGTCTTTTGATAATGATTTAGAAAACTTTAAACAAAAAATTTTAGAATTGACATCTTTAAAAGTTTCTAAATTCGGATTCATTTTTAATGAAAATAGCGAAATAGATTTAACAATTCAACAAAAATTCTTTACTAAATTTAAAGAGTGATTTGACACTTTAGAAGTACAAAATAAACAAGTCTTTATTGCTTTGAATAATTTAGATATAATTAATTCTTTTGATAAAAATCAAGCAAATATCGTTAGCAAACTAAAAGAATTTATAAATACTATTCCATCAGATTTTGAAATAATTACAAATCCAGGAAAAACTTTTAATACAATAAATAATCAATTTATTAATGACTTTATAGAAATAACAGGCAGAAGTAAAATAACATTGTGAAGTAATTGAATTAATTTATCCAATAAACAAAATAATTTAATTTTAGGAGGCATTAGTCAAAATTTAAATTCAAGTTTTGATGAAAACAAGTTAGATGGTGTTTTACTAAATCCTTCTTTATTTTTTGAACATTCTGAAATTCCTTTATTTGCCTTAAGTTCTTATTTATGAAATAACTTCAATAATGAAACTGAAAAGAATAAATTATATGATGATTCCTTGAAAAAACTTATAGGAAATCAAGTTGAATATAAAGAATTAATAGAATTATTTAAAAAATTTAGTTCCCATTCTTTATTTGAAAATATTTCTATAGAAAATGGTAATGAAGAATCAGTGGAATTAAAAGAAAAAATCATTAATTTACAAAATTTATTAGATTCAAAAAATTACACTGTAGAACAAATAAATGAAATAAAAACAGATTTCATCAATTTAAAAAATGATATTTATAAATTAAAAAATTACTATTTCAAAAATCCATTTATAAAGGAATTTTCCCCTTGAATTGATTCTTTTTATGATTTAAACCAAGGAATAATTTATCTATTAAATGCTTTAATTAATTTAAAAAACAATCAACTTAGTGAATTCACCGATAATTTATCTTTAGGTAAATATAATGTAAATAATTCTAGAGAAAATCATCTTGTAACTTTTAAAAATATTTTAGTTAATCCTAGAGTAGGAACAAAATATATTCAACCTTTTGCCACTAAATTAATAAATTTTTTAGATGCAGAGCAACAAAGTAAATTAAATATAGAAAAAAATATAAATCAAGTTACTTTAAATTACATTACAAATAGACCGGATACACCAGAAAATGATTATCTAAATATTTTCGTGCCAAACAATAAAGAAGATAAAATATATAAAGATCCAAATAGAATAGTAAAAGATGATTATTTCGGTGTTGAATTTTCAGAACCAATAAGATTAAATTCTATTTATTTTAAAATGGGTGGTGGAAGAGATCACTTCTTTTATTCAAGACTTCAATATAAACAAAACGAAGGTAATTGAAAAAATTTAAATGATGAAATTTATACCAGATTGCACAATAATATTAATCCTATAACAGTTAATAATTTAAATATTACTAATGTAACGGGAATAAGATTAATAACTACTCAAAACAATCCTGAAGAAGCTTGATTAAGAGTAACAAACATTTTAATAAATCAAAATCAAGTGGTGTCTAATAATTTAAATTATACAGATTTACAGGAAAACAGGGAAGATTCTACTTCTGATATAGCAATTAGGGAAAATGGAACTATTGCATTAGTGAAAGATAATAACTATGCTACACAACTTGCTTATTCAGATAGTCAAACAGGAGCAGGAAGTTCAAAAATCTCAGAAGGAAAAATAATTGCTTTTAAATTTCCTTCTAAAAGAGTAATAACTAGAATAGAATTAGATCAAGGAAATGAAAGTGGGAGAGATAGATTAAATAATTTTAAAGTAGAATATTATGATTATAATTCTAATAGTTGAAAATTATTTAGTTCTAAAGACAATTGAGGAAATCAATTTAATCATATAATTTATGGTTATGCTTTTACAGATAGATTTAGATTTGTAAACAATCAAACAGTTAATTATTCATGATGAAGAATTGCTAATTTAAGAATAGGTTATGATAATAATGACAAAAAGCAAGAATATATTGCAGAACTAGATAATGCTAGAATTTTAGGAAGAGAAGAAATAAGATCTTCAGAACATAATAACAATATAAGTTATATTGTTGATAATTCTGACTATACATCTGCTGTAATGGCTGCAACAGATAATACTTATGTAAAGGAAAATACAGGATTTAAGATAAATTTTAAATATCCAAGATCTATTGATGAAATAAATATTTTACAAACTCCGAAGTTTAAAATTTCTTCAGTTAAAATTCAAAAAATAGTTAATAATGAATTTGTAGATGTTATGCCTAATGTACAATTAAATGATACTTTAACCACTATAAAATTACCTGAAAATAGTGGAGTATTTACAGGAATTAGAATTTTATCTAATCAAAATACAGAAAGTTTTTGAGAAGTTAAAAGTGTTAATTTTAAATTTAAGGGAATAAATAGTAAAGAATATGAACTTTCAAATATTTCTCAAAAAGATAATTTAACAACATCTTATTCAAATAATGAATATAAATTATTTAGTTTAGATAAAAGTGATAACCATAATCAATATAATTTAAACATTGGTGAATATATTGGTTTAGATTTAAAATCAACAAAAACTATAAATAGTGTAGATTTAAATTGACAAGAAAATGCTAATATTGATTTTCTAAGTTCTATTGATGGAGTTAATTGATTCACTTTTAATAAAGAAAATATAACTAATTCTCCTGTTCCTGCAAGATATTTGATTTTAAGAAATAAATCAGAAAATCCTATCAGTTTAATTTTTAACCACTTATTTATTCAAACAGAAAAAGAAACAACTTTTGGTAAATTAATTGATACAAACATTGAAGAGAGTGATAACGATACTTTTAAAGGTAATCTTGCTTTTGATGGAGATTTTACAACTGTATCAAAAATTAATAAAAAATTAAAAATAAATGATTATTTAGCTTATGATTTAGGTTCAAATATCGATTTAAATTCAATAAAAATATTTTCTGATTTAGAAAATATAAATTGATTAAGAAGTGCAGAAATTCAAATTTCAAAAGATAATTCTAGTTGAGAAACTATTTATAGTGCTGATGCTTATGGTTCTAAATATAGTTATAAAAAACTAAAAGATACTAACTTTGGTTTTTATGATTCTAAATATCCTGAATATAGATATTGAGGAGTTAGTGATTTAATAAATAAAAAAGCAAGATATATAAAAATATTAATTAATTCTGATTATCCAAATAATAGAAGTTTATATATAAATGAAATATTAATAAACGATGGAAATATCCAATCCAAAAATAATGTCGCCGGTTTTAGTGGAGTTAATATTGAATCTAAAGATACAGAAACAACCGTTTTAAACTTAATTGATCAAAAATTAACCACTTATTATGAACCTAAAAACGAAAATGGGAAACTAACTTATTCATTTGGAAAAAATGATTATAATAATAAATATTTAAATATAGTAAGCATACAAGAAGCGAGTTTAGCGGAAGTTTTTGCAACAATTTATAACGAAGAAAATCATCAAAAGAGAGAAGTAAAATTAGGTAATTTAGTTTCTTTAAATACAGGTTTTAATTTACCAATTGATGATCATAATAAAATCATTTCTATTTCTATAAAATGAACTAATAAAAAACCAAAAATAGCACAAATTCTCTTTTTAGATAAAGATAATAGTATAAATAATGAAGTTGATAAAACAGAATTAGAAACATTAATTAATACAAGAAATGAACAATATGAAAATTGAATTCAAGAAGACAAAGATTTATATGATTTTGTTATTTCTAAAGGACAATTAGCTAACACATCAACTAATTTAAATCAAAATACAGTTAATGCAGTTATAAATGAAATTAAAAATGTTATAGCTAATGCTAAACAAAAAGCTAATTTAAATCAATTAAATAATTTAATTTCAGAAAAAATTGAAAATATTAATCATAAATATACAGAAAATTCCTATTCTCAATATTGAAGAATTTATAATTCTATAAATAAAATAGTTAATGAAAATTTAGATATTACAGAAGAAACTATAAATAAACTAGTAAGTTTATATAATGAAGTAAAAACTAATTTAGAAATTTCCATTTATAATCAAGAAGAAGCGAGATTAAATTTAAGACATTTTAATTTTTTACATAAAGAAGTATATACTGTAGAAAGCGTTAATAGATTAAAAAGTGTTACTGAAGAAATTAAACAACAATTACAAGTTAGTTTAATAAACGAAGATAAATATAAGGAATTAAATTTATCTTATCAAACAAACTATGAACAACTTGAATATAATAAATTAGGTGAATTTAATGAAAAATATAAAAATGAAATTAGACTTAATTTTGAAAATACTATTAATACTGAATGAGTAAATTGAGAAAATTTATCTAAAGAATTACAAAAAGAATTTATAAAAAAAGATGAAATTATAATGAGTGATAATTATAATTTAAGAGATAAAAAACTTAATCTTGATTTTTTAAACAATCTATTTAATTCTTTTATAGAAGATAAAAATAATCAAATAAATTTATTTAAAAAAGAATTAGTATTTGATTCTAAATATAAAGAAATTTATAATGAGGAAGTGTTTAATAAAATTAATCAACTTATCCAAGATTCTATTTCTAAAATTGAAAGTAAAACTTTACAATATACAGAAATTTCCTTTATAAAAGAAAAAATACATTCTCTAAAATTAGAATTTGATATAACTGGTATTAATCAAAAAATAGATAATTTATTATTGGAAAATGAAGTAAAAAAATATAAATTAGAATTTGAACAATTAGAAAAAAATGAAGAACAAATTTTAGATTTTCTTAACAATTTAAAAAGTAAAAAAGATAGTATAGAAGATGAAATAGAAAAAACAAATAATTTAATTCTTAAAGTTCAAAACCCAAACAGAAAAGAAGGATTTCAAAAAGAAAAAGACGAAGCTAAATCTGAAAAAGAGTTAAAAGAGATTCAATTAAAAATATCTAAAGAAATTGAACAACAAAATAAAATTCATCCTTTTATTAAAATAGGTTTACCTATCATTCTGTCTTTATCGTTTATCGGTTTAATAGCACTTATTGTTCTCTTTGTTTTAAAGAAAAGAAAAAATAAATAGGTTAAATAAACAGGGTAAACAGGGACATAAATTTGGGACACTAAATTAATATCCCTGTATATTGCTTTAATAAAACACCACTCAAAATTTAGTGGTGTTTCTTTATTATTTAAAATTATTTTTTTATAAACTCTCTAAATTCTTTATAATTTAAAAATTTGCTTTTTACTTGAAAATTATTTAATTCATCATTTGAAAATAATGATTTAGAAATTTTAAAAGCAGTATAACTGAAAGTAGGTCAAAAATACTCATCAGTTTTAAAATCAGGTTCCTCCTGATTTTTGCTCTTTAAATATGAATAATATTTTAAATCTGCAGAATTAAAGATTAATTCATTTTTATTTTTTTGTGCTATTGAATAATAAGGAATCTCAATTTCAAAATCGTTTATCTTGTTAAAATCTGAATCTAAATTTTTATATAAATTTTGAAAAGTTTCAAATAAATCTCTACTTTTAACAAAATTATTAAAAACATATATATTGTTATTTAGATCTAATTTGTTTAAATAAATCAATAAATTTTGATAATTGATTGAATTATATAAATTTTCGTTTTCAAATACTGCTTTATTTTTTTCTTCTTTATATTTTTCAATAGAAGTTGCAAAAATATTTTTTATTTGATTAACATCTTCTTGATTTTTAATAATATAAAATTTTTTTAATTTGTTTTTGATGTTTTTTCTATTAGTTAAGAAAGTAAAATTTTTATTACTTTTTATAATTTTACTTTCTTGATATTTATTAAATTCCTTTTTATATATATTATATTGCTCACTTTCATCAATTGAATTTGAATTTATGTTGCAAGAAACAAAAGTAGTTAATACAGAAATTGGTAAAGATAATGTAATTAGAAATTTCTTTTTTATACTTTTCTTCATATATCTCCTTTATGTCTTTATAATTATAGCAAAAATTTATAAAAATTCATTAATACTCACTAATTTGTCCTATTTTCTTCAAAAAAGGAAACAAAGTAAAAAATAAATAGTTAAATATTATTAGAAAAAAACAACACAAATTTTTGTGTTGTTTTTTGAGATTTTATTCTCCAAATAAAACATTTATAATATCGTTTATTGAAATGTTTCCAAAATATTCTTCAAGATTTTTTATAGTAGTTAAGATTTGAATAATATTTTCTTTTTCAAAATTTTGATTAATTAATTTAGATTCAATATATTCAATTCCTTTTTTAGCGAGAAAATCACCTTCAAATTTTATCGAATTAATCTTATTTTCCTTTATATTTGCACTAATTTGTAAAATACCACCATCAGTTTTCTTTTCGCTAAAAAAAGAAAATTCTGGATTTTTTCCAAGTACTCAATCATTAGAAGAACGGATACTTTTAATTTCTTGCATTTGATGTAAATAATTAGTTGGTATTTGTTCTATAGTAGCATTGTATTTTTCTTTTAAAAATAGAGTAAATTTATCTATAAATTGATTCACAGTGATTTTTTCAACCATTTGATCAATAAGGTTAGTTACACGTTGTTTAGCACTATTAATTCCTTTAGATTCCATTTTCAATTTACTTGGATTTAATACACTAGATAATTTGCTTAAGTTAGCATTAAAAAGCATTGTTCCGTGATGAACTATTTTGTTTTTATAAATAAACTGAGCATTTCCTGAAAATTTAAAACCATTGATTACTAAATCATTTCTACCTTTAAATTCTGCATTCAAGTTTAAGGTGTGTAAAAATTCTAATACCGGTTCTAAAAAATTGCTATAGCTTCTTTCTGTTTTATTAGTTGTTATAAAAGAAAAATTAAGATTTCCAAGATCGTGATAAACCGCTCCTCCACCTGACAATCTTCTGTATAATTCGATATTTTCTTGTTCTAAAACATCGAATTTTACTTCTTTATAAGCGTTTTGATTTCTCCCTATAATAACAGCATTTTCATGTTGGTATAGAAAAATAATATCTTCTTTGTTGGTTTCGTCTTTAGTCATAATTTCTTCTAAGACTAAATTATAAAAAGGTGAATAATTTTTACTTACATAAATTTTCATTTTATTTTTTACTCCTTATTTATTAAATCAAAATTTGTTACACTTTTAAAAAGTTTTATAAAACTATCTTCATCATTTTTAGTTAATTTTAAATTTTTCACACCCATAATATTAATTTGACCATAATCTCATCTTTTTTGGTATCTATTACTATCTAATAAAAATAATAAATCTTCAATAAATCAATCAAAAAAACTATCGTTATATTTTATTTCTCTCAAGAGACCATTTATTTTTATGTCTAAGATTCTATTTTGGTGATTTAAAATTTGAAAATCAAAAGATAAATCTAGTTCTTTACTTGTTTTAGTTTGAAAAATTGTTTCCATTTTTTAATTATAACAATTTTAAAATTGGAAAATAAAAAAACCCGAAAAAATCGGGAAAAAATTAAAAATTAATTATTTTTTGCTGTAATTTAAGTTTAATGCATTTAAAATTGTTTGAATTACAAAGTTAAATGGTTTGTTGAAGTGTGGTAAGAAGTAGAAATCCATTAGAGCAATTTGTGGTAATGTTAATCCTTGTTGAATTGCAAGAGATAACATATAAATTACTTCAGTGTGATTTGCTGCTCTACCTTCAGAACCGATTTGTGCCCCTAATAGTCTTAAAGTTTTTTTGTCATATGTAATTTTAAATCAAACTTTAAAGTGGTGTTTCATAAATTCTGGTCTGTCATTGTCTTCAAAGTATTCTACTGCAAAACTATCTTTAATTCCTTCTGTTTTAGAAGCAACAACTTCTGTTAACCCTGTTGAAGCATAGTTGAAGTTAAATACATTAATTGCGTTTGTTCCTGAGTATCCTGGGAAAGGAATTGATTCGTTTCCTGCTAAGTGGAATGCTGCAACGATTCCTGTTTTAACTGCGTTTGTAGCAAGAGCAATATGTGCATATTCTTTTGTAGCACTATTAATCATTGAAGCAGAGTCGCCGATAGCATATAAGTTTTCATCACTTAATGATCTTTGAAATTTGTCTACTTTTATAGCACCATTAGCTGTTTTTTCAACACCTTGAATTAATTCTGTATTTGGTCTAAATCCGATAGCTAAAATTACTAAATCAGCTTCATATGTTCCTTTGTCTGTAACAACAGCTGATACTTTTTTACCATCTTTAGTTTCAAATTTTTGAACTTTTTCTCCAAGTTGCATTTTAATTCCGTGGTGTTCCATTGAGAATTCAACTTTTTTAGTAAATTCTTCATCAAAGTAGTTAGGAATAATTCTGTCTTGCATATCGATTAGTGTTACATTTTTTCCGTATTTATGGAATGCTTCAACTAATTCGATTCCAATGTATCCAGCACCAATAACAACTACATTTCTAACATTTTTGTCTTCTGCTTTTGCTTTAATTTCTTTAGCGTGTGCAAAGATTTTTGAAACTAAAATGTTTTCTAAGTTAATGTTTTCAAATGGTGGAATAATTGGTCATGTACCACCAGCATATACTAATTTGTCATATGTGTCTTTAAAAGTTTTTCCTGTACTTAAGTCTTTAACAACTACATATTTTTCTTTTCTGTTTACTTCAATAACTTCATGAGCGATTTTAACATCGATTCCAAGTCCTTTTAATTCTTCAACACTTGAATAAAATAAACCATCTGGGCTTTGGAATTCTCCTCCAACTCATAAAGCAATACCACAACCTAAAAAGGAAATATCGGTATTTCTGTCGTATGCTACTAATTTAGCGTTTGGAGCAACTTTTTTCATTGTTCTTAAAAATGAAGTTCCTGCGTGATTTGCTCCTATTGATATAATTTTCATTAATGTCCTCCGTTTTTTAATTAACATTATAATTATAATATTTTTATACTAAATGTTTATAAAAATTCATTTTTTGTGGAACAAATTGAAAATAGGGGTAAATTTGTTATAAAAATTCACTTTTTGGAAAAATAAAAAAAGCCCGCTAAGACTTTAATTACTTACTTTTTTCCAATTTTTCGACTAATTAAGGATAAAAATTCCGCTTCACTAATTATTTTTATGTTGTATTCTTTTGCCTTTTTTAATTTATTTTCTCCTGGTAATTCACCAATTATTAAATAATCTGTTTTTGATGAAACATTATCAACAAATTTTCCACCGTTAAGCTTAATTATTTTTTCAATATCTTTTCTTTCAAAACTTAATTTACCTGTAATAGAAAATTGAAAATTTACTAATACATCACTTTCTTTTAAAATATTTACATAATCAATATCAATAATTTTTGATTCATATTTAGAAAAAGTTTTTTTTTGTTTTAGAAAAACACCATTACTTTTTTTAAAAGAGTTTAAAATATATTTTTTATCTTGTATTTTTAAATACACTTCATATAAAATTTTACAATCTTGAACACTTCTATGTGCTTTTAAATAATCTACTCCAAGCATTGAAGAAAGAAATTGTAAACTTCATTTTTCACTCTGTCATAAATAAAAACTTCTGTTTTGAAAAAAATCTTTAGTGTCAATAAAATTATTAGTGGGAAAAGGTAGTTCTACTTGGTTATAAGCTCTTTTTAATGCAACAAAATCAAAAGTTTCTCCATTATGTGCATATAAGTCTAAATCACCTATAAAAGCATTAAATTCTTCTAAAACTGCTTTTGTATCTCTACCTTTTTCTTTGACTAACTTCGTAGGAATGTTGTTAAAACGCTCTCATTTATTAATTTCAAAATTCTTTGGTTTTACTAATTCGTTAAACTGTTCAACTATTTCTCCGTTGTTTATTTTGATAGCACCGATTTCAATAATAGATTTATTATTATCACAAGTTTCTAAATCAAAAATAACAAAAGAATTTTTCATAAAATTGTTTTTATATTGCTCATCTGTTTTATTATTAAATTCTTCTAAACTTTTTATCATATTATTCACTAACTAAAATTTCTCCTTGTCTCATAAGTTCTTCAAATTCATTTATAGTAAAATTTTTATGTAAAGATAAATAAATCTTTTGTTCAATTATTCATTGTTTTATAAATTCTCGTTTTTTACTATAATCAATAATAGGTTTATTAATTCTTATTATTTTAGTTGATAAATTTTTTAATTTAGTTGAATTATATTTACCATAATGATCTTTTAACATATAAATTTTCAAACATTTAGCAATTTTAGAATTTATACTATATCCATTAATGTCATCATTTACTAACATATTTAGATAAAACTCATGTAAACTTATTGGAAATTTAATTGTAAAAGTTCTATTGTCTTCTAACTTTTCTTTTTGATCTATTAATGATCTAATGAATTCATCATACTTACTCATAAAATTATTCTCCTATCTTTAAATAATTATTAATTAATAAAGACTTTAATTATTTAATTTGATTCATCTTTCATATTCTTGTTGACAATCTTCAACTATTTTGATTATGTCTTTTTCATCGTTTATAATAGCACCTGATGCTCTTTCATGACCACCACCATTTCACTTGATTGCAACATTTCTCACAATTGGACCATTAGATCTAAATTCTACTCTTCATTTGTTTGTTTCTTCTTCTGTAAAAGACAATCAAATTCTGTAATTATCTATATTAGCTAAAGTATTTGGTCTAGTTGCTTCAGCAGGAGTTTTGTTGTATTGTTTTTGTTCTTCAAGAGTTATTGAATAGTAAATAACATTTTTAAATGTTTTAAAAGTGCTAAAAATAAATGATTGAAAACGTAAATCGCTCTCACTGTTTTTTGTTAGGTTTGTATGAAGTTCATCAATATTTAAGCCTGTTTCTCAAAGTTTAGCAGTTAGAGATAAGGTTCTTGGTGTTGTATTAGAGAATAAAAAACGTCCAGAATCTGTGTAAATTCCTGTATAAATGTATTTTGCTGCTTTTGTTGAAACCTTTCAATTACTGCTAAAAGCTAAGTCAGCAACCATTTCAGCTGCAGCGATATAAGAAGAATCAACTCATCTAGTTGTTGTATTTAAATCATCTTCGTTTGGATGATGATCAATTCTAATTACACTTTTAAAAATATTTTTGTCTAATAACTCTCTTTTTTCAATTCTTTCTTTAAAATTTGCATCAACAATTATCGCTAAAGACTCTTTTAAAATGTCATCACTTAGATCATTATTAAAAGAAAAATCTAAGAAATTTAAAGTATTTTTAGAATCACCTATAGCGAAAACTTTCTTATTAGCAAAATTTTCTTCTATTAAGGTTTTTAAACCAAATTGAGAACCAAGGCAGTCACCATCTGGGCGAATGTGATGGAAAATGACAATTGAATTATGATTTTCAATTTCGTTTACGATTGTTTCTAAATTACCTATTTTCATTTTCTTCCCTTTCAAAAGTTTTAACTAATTGAATTGCTTTATTAACTATTTCTTGTATTTTTGCTTTTGATTTAATCATTGCTCCAGAAGCATTATCGTGACCACCACCATTATATTCTCTTGCAATTATATTGACTTTTGGGCCATTAGATCTTAATCTTACTCTTATTGTTTTATCTGGTTGATCGATAAAGAAAATTCAAATTCTATTATCTTCAATATTAGAGAGAATATTTACTTGGTTTGCTTCTTCATAACTTAAATTAAGTTCATCTTGTAATTTTTGAGTAACATGGAATCAAATCACTTTATCTTGATTTTTAAAATTAGAAAGTACTTTTCCGTGGAATTTAATTTCTTTCATGGTTCTTCCTGAAAGTGCTTTGTGGATAAAGTGAATATCTAAATTTGATTTTTTTATTAAATGCTCAACTACATTAAAAGTTCTTTTACTTGTGTTACTATAAAAAAATCTGCCAGAATCTGTGTAAATACCTGTGTAAATATATTGAGCAGCTTTTAAAGAAATATCTCATTTAGCCATTTTAGCTAAATAAGCAATCATTTCTGCAGCAGCTGAATAAGAAGAATCTATTCAGTTAAATTCATAGTCAATATCTGCTCCATTTGGATGATGATCAATTCTTGCCATCTTAGAAATTTTGTTAGATAGTATAATTTCCTTTTTTTCTAAACGATCTGAACTGGAAGCATCAACTACAATTCCTAATGAGTTTTCAAAATCTTCCTCTTTTAATTGATTTTGTTTAAAATGCTTAAATTCAAGAAAATTTAAAATCCCAGTTGAATCCCCAATATAAAAAACTTTTTTGTTTGGATAATTATCTTTAATTAATTGTCCAAGACCAAATTGAGAGCCAAGACAGTCACCATCTGGTCTTATGTGATGAAAAATAAAAATGTTATCAAATTTTTCTATCGCTTCTTTTATTATTTTATATGTTCCTTTTTTCATAATTCTAATTATATTTTAATAATTTGTTTTTTGAAAAATAATTATAATTTTATATTTTTTAAATTGCTTAAATTATTAAAAAAATGACAAAAATTAAAATTCTATTAATATCAAATAAAAAAAGAGTAAATCCTAAAAATAAGTAAAAAAGCGCGTTTTTTGATATAAAAATATTATATATCAAGCCTTTTTCCCTATTTTAAGGGGAAAAAGTTTTAATTTTTTGCTTTTTATTCAAAAAAATAATTAAAAAATGGAAATTTTTTGAAGATTTGTATTATAATTTTATTGGAAGTTATTTTACTTTCAATATTTTATGTAGAAATTAAAAAACAATGAGAAATTTATTTTTAGGAAAACAACCATTAGATAGAAAATATTTACCAAAAGTTATAGAACATTTATATTCTTTTTTTAGCGCAATTGTATTTAGTGTTTCTTTACTTAGTTTTATTTTATTAATAACTTTAAATAATAAAGAAAATATAAGTGAGAAATTTTCTGATTTGCTTTTAAAAACAGAATTTAGATTAACAATAGCAGCTTTTGTTTTTGTATTTTTTGCTAATGTTATTTATGTTATTAGGTTAATTAGAATTTTACCCAAA
This sequence comes from Mycoplasma sp. 5370, assembly GCF_054343435.1. Taxonomy (NCBI): domain Bacteria; kingdom Bacillati; phylum Mycoplasmatota; class Mollicutes; order Mycoplasmatales; family Mycoplasmataceae; genus Mycoplasma; species Mycoplasma sp. 5370. The sequence continues at coordinate 46,846 of NZ_JBTGVF010000003.1, read as the reverse complement.
ACTGAAGTGGGACATGCCTTAGTTTGGATTGAAATCACTTTTTTATTATTTTTTGTCTTATCACCATTAAACATAGTTGTTTCCATTGCATGTTTAAAATATAATGAAATTGTTTTTGAATAACTTAGGAGAAATATAATTATATTATGAAGAAAAAATTAATGAAATTTTTAGGTTTAACTGTTTTTGCAAGTCCAGTAGCAGCATTTGTTGCTTGTGGAGCTACAAATGAATTTGCAGATTCTAAAGAAATTATTGTTGCAAAAGAAGGAAAACAAGATCAATTTTGAAAAGCAGTTGAAGATGAATTTAACAAAACCGAATGAGCAAAAAAAGGTTACAAAATTAAATTTGTAGAAAAAGATGTTTTCGGAGCAATCGATACTATTACAAATATTGGTAACACAGATAAAAATGCACCTGACTTAATTTATGCACCAAATGATAGAATTACAGACTTATTAAGTAAAAGAACACTTGCGTCTTGAAAACCAGAGTTAAAAGATGCTATTTTAAATGAAGTTAATGCAACAGATGACGAAAAAGCATTTGTAAATGACTTTGGTACATTTAAAGGAAGATCTAAAAAAGATAATGGAAAATTCTATAACTTTGCCCACAATAAAGAAGGTATTGTTGTAATGTCAAGCAAAACACTTGATGAAGTGAAAACTGAATTAGCTAATACATCAACTGATGAAATGGTTGAATTAGTAAAAGAAGGTAAAGCATTCTTTAGAATTCAAGATGGTTGATATGGTAATGGGGTTTTAGCATCTATTCTTAGCACAGAGGAAATGGGAAAAATCATTTATAAAGATACAGCAGCAAACAAATGATCTTCTGGATTTATGAAAGGTGATCAATATAATAGCGACTTTTCTAAAGCACTAGATGTTGTTGGAGAATTATTATTCCCAGTTTATGAAGCAGCTTTTGTTAAAACTGCAGATGAATTTAAAACTACAAAATGAGCTACAAAAGGAATTGACCAAGGTGCTTTAAAAGATCTTTTAAAAAATGATCAAGGTGTTGTTCAAAATAAAGTTGTTGAGTTATTAAGTAATAAAAAATTAGACTATGCGTTTGTAGGTTCATGAGATTTTGGAACAGTTTCAAAATCAGGAATTAATACATTCTTTAATGCTCCAAAATTAAAAGGTGAACTTAAATATACACAAGCTCCAGGAACATGATCATGGGCAATTAACTCAAGAAATAATGGTGCAGTTGCTGATAGACAAGCTGCTATTGAAGAAGTATTAAAATTAATTTTTAAAACAGATTCATATTATGGATACTTTAAAGGAGATACAAAAATTCCTTACTTTACCGAATCACAAAAAGCTTTAAGAGTTCTTTCAGATAGAGATGCAGCAGCTGGAAATAAAAAATTAAAAGACTTAGTTACAAAAACACATTATACAAATGAAGAAAAATTATTAAAAGCATATAATGATTTATTATCAGAAGTTAATAAAAACTTAGCTACTGTTTATGGAACTGCAAAATCTTGAAGTCAAGAAACAGATAAAACAAATCCTTTAGGAGATAAAAATAAATATAAAGAAGAATATGTTAAAGATAAAACCAAATATCCTTTTGTTAGTGATGAATTAATAGGAAAATTAGGAGAGTTAAAAGAAGCTACTGGTTTAAGAAATGCCCTTTCTGCATTATTAGGAATTCAAAATGTTGATTTACTAAAAGGTGGGGGACAACCTTGACAAATTGCTCCTACTTTAGTTAAAGATGGTGTTGCATTTGACAAATCTTGACTTGAAGGTCAAACAGGAAATGCACATGTAAGAAAAGTAGAAAATTATATCTTTGGTGGTTCAACAGAAAATATAATGATTGAAACTGCTTCTAAATGAAAAGAAAAAGAAGCACAAACAAAAGCTTTAGATGAAGCTAAAAAACGCGCAAAAGAATTTTCAAATAAATATGCTAAAACAACAGTTTCAGATGATATTATTAACAAAGCAGTAGAGTTATATATGAATAACTTCTTCAATGAAGCAGATTGATTAAAATGACAAGATGAATATAAAGCAGTGTTTAATGATAAAAAAGCAACAGAAAAATTCCCTGCAGAAGGACAACAATTAACAGGTACTAAATCAGAAGCTACAATTAAAGAAGTAGAAGATATTATTTTAGAAGCCACAGGCACATCAGTTGCTAAAAAAGTTGTTGATGTTATTTCTTCAACAACTGAATTAAAAGATGGTGGATACGGAATCCTTAAATTACAATCAGAAAGATTAGATAGAGGAAATCCACAATTTAGTAAATTCTGAGGAACATGAAATGACAATATTTTAGGAAACCAAGAATTTTATAATAGTTTAGCTACTGAAGGTGTTAAAACTTTAGAAGCTTTCCAAACTAGATTAAAAGATCAATTTAGTAAAAAATTCAAAGAAGCAGTTGATGCTTTAGATAGTAGTAAAGCTTTAGATTATATTAAATAATAATGAAACCAAAAATACAAATAGAAAGAAGAATTTTTTACACATTAATTATTCTTCTTTCTATTTCTAATATATTGTTACTTTTATGATTACTAGATGGTTTAATTTTAGGAACAAATGCATATGATAATTTAGCAATTAATTCACAAAAAGAAAGTATAAATAATTTCTTAACACTTAGGTATGTTGGTTATATTAGTAATTCATTAATTTTAGTAGGTTATTTAGTAAATATACTAGTTTCTCGAAGAAATGGTGTAGCTTATCTTTTTGGTTTTGTTTGAATAACTTTATTTATAGGAGTTTTACTAGTTCCTTATTTTTCAAGTGGTTATATTACTGAAAATTGAATTAGATTAACTTTAGTAATTATATGGAGCATAATTTTTCCATTTTTAATATTAATTAATATTTATTTGATGTTTCAATTAAGATTAAAAAGACAAAATTACTATTATGAAAAAATAAAAATACATAAAGGAGGTAGATAATGGAAAAAGTCAAGATGTGAAATTGATACGGTGAATCTTTTGATAGAAAAGTCAATGATTCTAAATTAAATTATTCTTCTTTTTTAAATCAAGCAAAAAACGTGTTTGATAGACAAAAAAGAGAATTAGATTTAAAGAAAAAAATCAATAAAGAACTTTTTATTAAAGCAAAAAGAAATTTAGAATTTGAACAAGAAAAAGCATTAGAAACACTAAAAATATCTAGCAAAAATAAAATACAAGTTTTAGAAGAAACGTATAAACAGTTAAAAATTTCAGATAAATTAACTTCTTTTATTGCTTTTGAAATTAAAAAAATAGATAAGCAAAATGCCGAATCTGCTAATTATGTTAAAAACTATTATGCAATGCTTTTAAAAACAGCTGATGAAGTAGAAGTAAAAGAAAAGAATATGACTTCTATTATAAATAAAGCAAAAGCAGATGAAAATAAGTTACTCAAACATAAAGCTAAATTAGTAATTTTACATAAATATTTATTATTTACTAAAAAGGAAGATTTAATTTATTCTGAATTAGAAGAATTTATACAAAAACGCACAGGAATGTTTTCAGAATTAGAAATTAAATCAATTTTAGAAGAAAAAGAAAAAATAGAAAATCTTTTTAAAACATTAAAAACTAAAAGAGAAAAATTTCAAACAAAAAAAGCAGAAATTACAAAAGAATTTCCTATTATAAAAGAAGAATCTAAAAAAGAATATAAACAAGAAGTATCTAGAATTAAAAAAGAATACAAAGAAAGAATTTTAGAAGCTGAATTTTCTTATAATAAAGAATATGATGAACAATTAGCTTTAATAAAAGCAGAATTTAAAACTAAAAAAGAAAAAATAGAATCTAAAAAACAAGAAATTGTTACTTTAAGTAAAGAAAAAGAAGCAAAATACTCTCAGTATGTTAAAACTAAAGAAGAGCAAGCTAAAATTTTAAAACAAGAATATAAACAAGAATTAAAATTAGCAAAAATGCTCTTTAAAATTAATAAAGAATACAACAATTCTTTATTAATTAGCAAATTTTTAAAATTAGAAGAAGAAAAACACTTAAAAACCATTTATTCTTTATATAAAAAAGAATTAGTTAATAAGTTTTTAAATAAACAAGACTATAGACAAGATATTGAAAATAAAATACAAAATCACTTTAATTCTTTAGTACAAGAAATTAATAATAAAACTAAAGATTTAAATAAAGAAGAAAACTCAAAATTAAAAATAATTTTAAATACTAATTTACCTTTAATTTTAAAAAATCAAAAGAACAGAAATGTTAAAAATTTAGTTAAAGCTAATTATTATAAAAAATTAGGAAAATTACAGCAAGAATATTCTTATGATGGTGATTTTTTACTTAAAAAATCTGAAGCGTTATATGAATATGCAAAAGATTCTAATAAACAATTAAACTCTTCTGCAAATGAAATAAAAGATGCAAAATTAAAATTACATAAAATTAATTTAAATGAAACAGCAGAAGATAAAGTTAAATATAAAAATCAAATTTTATCTTTAACAAAAGAATATAAAGAAAAAATTGCGATTTTAAAACAACGTTATAAAAACAAAGATTTAACTAAAAAAGCATTTGCTTTTAAACTAAAAGAAGAGAAAATTCTTTATAAAGAAAAATTAGTTACTCTTAAATTACATAACGAAAAAGAAAAAAATAAAGTTATAGTAAAAACTCAATACAGCAGACTTTCTTCTCAACTTAAAATCACTAAAAAGATTTATGAATCAAAAGTTGTTGAAGCTATTAAACAAGTACCTACTGAAAACAAAAAAGGTGCTAAATATAAAGGATTGTTCTTGAATTTACTATTTCCAGGATTAGCACAACTTATTTTATTTAAAGAGTATAAAAAAGGAATTTTATTAACTTTACTAAGCGCCTTTTTATATTTAATATTTGTACCCTTTTCTTTAGGTATTACGTGAAATAAAATAGGGGGAATTCAAGGAATTGTGGATTTAGGTAAAAGTGTTCACAATATTGACCTTGGAATTTTACCTGATGCAAGATTCTGGATGTTTGGAGCAGCAGCATCGTTTATCTTATTAGGAATAACCATTGCTTATGTTGTTTCTAGCGGTATAGGCGCTTATAGAAGAGGTAAATTTTTAGAAGAAGGAATGAGACCTCAAAACTGAACACAAACTAAAAAATGACTTTCAGAGCAAGGTTTTCCTTGATTGATATCAATTCCGGGGTGATTTTTAATTGCATTTATAGTTGTTGTTCCTTTAATTACTTCATTATTCATTTCTTTATCAAATACAGGATTTCAACATACACCACCTTCACAAACAGTTGATTGAGTAGGATTTACTCAATACGGAAAATGATGATTATTTAGAAACAACGGATTATTAACTTCATTATCAAGAGTTATTTCTTGAACATTGATTTGAACATTTTCAGCAGCATTTTCTGTAATAGTTGTAGGTACATTATTTGCTGTTTTAGTAAATATGGAAAAAATTAAAGGTAAAAAATTCTTTAGACTAATTTACATTATTCCATGAGCTATTCCTGCCTTTGTTACAATAATTTTCTTAAAATCTGCTTTCCAAGGAGATGCCAATTCATATATTAACTATATTTTAATTAAATTAGGTCTTATTGAAAATAGCATTAACTTCTTTGGAAGTGTTCATTGAGTAAGATTCCTTTTAATTGTTATTCAAACATGACTTGGGCACTCTTACATTTTCTTACTAATTACAGGTAATTTACAGTCAATTCCAAAAGATATTTATGAAGCTGGAGAAATTGATGGGGCTAAACGCTCTAAATTATTTAGACATATTACACTACCAATTTTAGTTTCTTCATTAGCTCCGTTATTAATTGGGCAATTTACTTTTATGTTTAATAATTTCACAATTATTTCTTTATTTTCTAATGGTGGTCCTGCTTATGCAGATCAAACAACATTTAGTGAATCAGGTTCAGACATTATAATTTCCTGAATTTATAAACTAACAACAACAGTACAAATAGATGGAAACGTTGCTTTCTCATCAGCTCTTGTTATTCTAGCTTCAGTATTTTCAGTATCTATTGCAGCTTATGGATTTGCTAAAAATGCAGCAAAAGGAGGAAGATAAAATGAGAAAATACTCTTTAAAAAGTAGAATTCCAGAAAATAAAATAAAATTCGAAAATTTTAAAAATAAACAAACTAGAATTCATACTTCAGACTCCAAACCTTTAACTGTTTCAGAAGGGATATTCTTATTTTTCAATTATTTAATATTAATTGTATGAACATTTGTTATTTTATTCCCTGTTGTTTCAATGATATTAGCTTCATTTAATACATTTAATCAAAAATATTTATCATTATCACCAGAGTTATATAAATTTGGTTTTGATAATTTTACTTATTTATTTACAAATGTAAGAAGTAAGTATGTAAATTGATACATAAATACTTTAGCCATAGCAGTAAGTACAATGCTTATTACAGTTATATTTGTTGCTTTTAATGGTTATGCATACTCAAGATTTAAATTTGCAGGTTCTAAACATTCGCTTTCTGTAATTATGCTCTTACAAATGATTCCATCAACAGCTTCATTAATTTCGCTTTATATTATTGTTGCTCTTGGTAGGGACTCACTTGGAATTGATCCTAGAATAACTTTAACAATAATTTATTCTGGTGGAGCAATTGCAGGAAATACCTTTGTTTTCAAAAGTTATTTAGATTCCATCTCAAGAGAGTTAGATGATTCTGCAAAAATAGATGGTTGTGGAAACTGAAAATTATTTACAAAAATTTTATTACCGGTTGCTAGACCAATGATTGCTATTATTGCTTTATGATCATTCTTGATTCCTTTTGGAGATGTAATTTTACCAAAATTTGCAATTACAAACAGAGATCAAACTACACTTGCTGTTGGACTAGATAGTTTTATTACAGCAGAAGATAAAGAAATTAACGTTGGTGCTTATTCAGCAGGTGCCTTACTTGCTTCTATACCACCATTTGTACTATTTATGTTCTCACAAAGACACATTGTTGGTGGTCTTTCTGAAGGAGCGGTGAAAGGATAAAATGAAAAAAGAAATTGATAATATTTTAGATAATCAACTTGATGATATTAATTCATATGATTTAGAATTCGATAAATTCTTAAATGAAATCGGAGAAGTTGGACAAAAAACAACTGGTGGAAAAATTCAATTAGTTAACTTATCTAAAAAATATGAAGGAAACGACAAGTGAACTTTAAAAGATATTAACTTAACCATAGAGGCAGGAAAATTCTGTATTTTCCTTGGTCCATCTGGTTGTGGTAAAACAACTTTATTAAGAATGATTGCAGGATTAAACTCAATCACCAAAGGTGATTTACTTTTTAATGGTAAAAGATTTAATAACCTTTCACCATCTGAAAGAAATATAGCTATGGTTTTCCAATCTTATGCTCTTTATCCACATATGAATGTTTATAATAATATGAGTTTTGGATTAAGAATTGCAAAAGAAAGAAAAGATATTATTGATAGAAGAGTAAAAGATGCTGCAAAAATTTTAAAAATTGATAACTATTTATATAATAAACCTCGTGATTTATCAGGTGGTCAAAGACAAAGGGTAGCAATTGGTAGAGCTATTGTTAGAAAACCTTCAATTTTCTTAATGGATGAACCTTTATCTAACTTAGATGCTAAATTAAGAGAATCAATGCGTAGAGAAATTGTTTCTATCCACAGACTTTTAAACACAACATCTATTTATGTAACACATGATCAATTAGAAGCAATGACAATGGGAGATCAAATTGTTGTTTTAAATGAAGGAAAAATTCAACAAAACGGAACAAGCAAAGATCTTTATTTTAGACCAGCTAATGTTTTTGTTGCCAAATTCATTGGTTCACCAACAATTAACTTATTAAATGGAACAAATAACAATAATACTTTTAAATTAGAAGGAATTAATTTTTCTTTAAATCTTCCAGAAGAAAATAGAGAAAAATTATCTAAATACAAAGATTTAATAGTAGGATTTAGAACAGAAGATGTTTTAATCAATGAAAAAGAAGTTTCTAATTCAGTTAAAGGAAAAATTTATAACATTGAATCTCTTGGAAAAGAATTATCAATTGTTGTAAAAATTTCTGATAATGTAGAAGTTGTATCTACTGTTCTTAATAATAGAGATTTTGAACTTTATCAAGATGTATGAGTAAGTTTTAATGAAAGTAGAATCCACATTTTTGATAAAGAAACAGAAGAAAGATTAAACTAATATGAAATTTTTTAAAACATACAAATATAGAAAAATTTTCTTTATTTTATCTATTATTGTATCACTAACTTGTTTTGGTTTATTTTTTGCTTTCTATAATTCAGCGAATGATTATTTAGCGATAGAAAAACAAATTTATACCACTGATGAAGCATTTAATAAAAGTTCAGTTATAAATCCACAAATTCCTATTTTTATAACATTTTGATCTATAAATAGTGTGCTTTGATTTGTAATTATTTTTATTTCTATTTTTTCTATAATGTTATTAGTAAAGCAAAAAAACAACGCTAGTTTACTTATTAAGATAAACATTATTTTATTGATTTTAACTATAATTCTAACATCAGTTTTACTTTCTTTTCAACCGCCTATTGATGAAAGAGATGAAGAAAACATTATTTATCCACCTAACTATATTTCAGGTTGATTAATATTTGCTTTTTCTGTAGTTGTTGCTATTTTTGGAATCTTTTCTTTAAAAAATTATGGATATTTAATCAAAAATGAAGAAGAACATTTGAAACAAATTGTTAGTTAAATTTATGATAAAAAGCGGGGTATTTCCGCTTTTATCATATGGTTTATTAACATCATGCAGCAATACAGATAATTTTCATAAAGAATATTCCTTATGAGGGGATGTACAATTTCAGACAAATAAGAAAGAAAAACTTTCTTATAAAGAAGATGATGAAAATGCAAAGTTAGTAGCACCTTTAACTAAAAATGATAAAAATTCTTCTGTTATATACCAAGTATTAGTTTATTCATTTGCAGATGGAAACAATGATGGTATTGGTGATTTTATAGGATTAAAAAATAATTTAGATTATTTTAGCAATTTAGGAATTGATCAATTATATCTTTCACCAATTCATTCTGCAAGTTCTTATCACGGTTATGATGTAATTGATTATACAGATGTAGCACAAGAATTAGGTGGAAAAGAAGCGTTTTTAGAATTTTTAAAAGAAGCACATAAACGAGGAATTAAAGTATATTTAGATTTAGTTTTTAATCATACTTCTTTTGAGCATCCTTGATTTCAAAAGGCATTACAAGGTGATCCAAAATTTAAAAATTTTTATCGTTTCTATTCTTCACAAGTACAAGATACACATCAAGATACTCCTGAATTACGCTCTTTATTTCCAAATTTAAAAAACCAAGAAGCAACATATAAGTTTTATACTTCTAAATTTTGAGCAGGAATGCCTGATTTAAATTTAGATAATCCAGAAGTTATAGAAGAATTAAAACACATTCAATCTTATTGAACCAAAATAGGAGTAGATGGATTTAGATATGATGCTTTTGCTGAGTTTTTCTCTTCAATGGGAGAAACAAAAAATAACTATAATGAACAAAAAATCTTTAGTGAACTTAGAAAAAGTTCTCAAGAAGCTCTTCAATCCCAAAATCTTCATAAAGATATTTTTATGATGGGTGAGTGACTAGATGATGCTTTAAAAGCTACTGTATACTTTAATTATAATAATGAAAAAGCACTTGGAACCATTTATGATGGAAAACATTGAAAAGAAAATTGATTCGTTTCAATTGATAAAGATGATTTAAATAATCAATTAACTAAAATAGGATCACACCAAGAACATCCTTGAGTACCTTTTTTAACTAATCACGATACTGATAGATGAATTAATTCATTTAGAGTAAATATGCCAAGACCTACCAAAGATCCAGAAACCTTTGATAGTCCTTTAAAGGCAAGTGAATTAAATACGCCACTATCACAAAGAGAAAAAGACGCAATAAGAAATGCTTACTTTTACCTTTTAATATTACCATCAACCCCTATTATTTACCATGGTGATGAGTTAATGATGCATGCAAATAAAACTTTTGGTGATCCTGGTATAAGAGAACCTTTTAAATGAAAAGATACATCTAAAAGAGTAGAATTCAAAGAAAAGAAAAGTCTAAATGACTATATTCATTTAAATTTTTCAAAAGATACCCCATATGTTGAAGATCAAGTTAAAGATAAAAATTCTATTTATTCAATGATTAAATTTTTATTAGACTTTAGAAGCAAGCACCCTTTTATGTACTCTCAAGATTTAGAGACAATCGGAGATGCTTCAAATTATCTTGAAAACACTTCAGACCAAACCATTATTAGACAAAGTAAAGATAAAAAAGAAAAATATCTATTTATAAACACTGTTGGAATTAATGATAATATTAATTATAAACTTAAAGATGGTGTAGAAGTAGAAACCATTTATTCTTATAATTCCAAGGTAAATAATAAGCAAATTTCAATTGGAAATATGGGATTAATAATTTTAAAAATAAAATAATTGAAATTTTATAATTTTTTATAAAATATAGATTATAATACATATAAATATGAGAAAAATTTAGAACAAAATCAAACAATTTTAAAATACTTTATTTGTTCTAATTTTTTTAAACAAAAAAAGAGGGGAATATGAAAAAGAAAACATTATTAACATTATCAAGTTTAGCAGTAGCGGGAGCATCACTAACAGGTTTAGTATCTTGTTCAAGGGATACAAGATTTGATCAAACTAACGATGAAACAATTAAAATAGCTAACACATTTGGTTCTACTGGAGCACAAACAGAAGCATTACAAGCAATTGTAGAAAAATGAAATAGTAAAGCAGAAGTTAAAGATACAAATAACAAAAATTATTTAAAATTAGAATTATTTGCTATCAATGGCGGATATAACGGATTAACATCAGATTTAGAACAAAAGTTAAAAGCAAAAGCAACAAACGGTCTATATAACGTTGCTTTCAACTATCCAGCAATAGTAGGTACTTTAGCTAAATATGATATGCAATTAGACTTAAATGGTTCTACACCAGAAGAAAAAGCAGTTAAATTAGCTGATACAGTTAAAGCAACTTTCTCAGAGAAGTTTTTACAAAGTAATTCACAAATAGCAGGAATTAGTAAAAAAGGAGATGAAAACTCATTATGATTAATTCCAAGTAGTAGATCATCTCAAGTTATAACTATAAACAAAGAAGTTTTTGGTTATATAATTAGACAAGCAACAGCAGAATCTTTAGGTGATAAAAAAGCTACTATTAAAACAGAAGATCAATCATTTTTCGATGAAATTAAAAATTCTAACCACGATGAAACATTTGTTAAAACTGTTTGAAAAGACTATGTACCATCAACTAAAGCTGAAGGTGGTTTAGGTGGTTATGAGTTTAGAAAAGATGTATTTGAAAGTTACGATGCATTATTTGATTTAGTTTCAAGAATTAAAAAATCCTTCCCAAAAGCACCAGAAGGAGATATTAATAAAAGAGCAGAAAATGTTTTTGGAGTTGACTCAATTTCAAGTTTATTATACTTAATGGCATTTTCAGATGTTGATGGAGATTACTCTAAATTCTTATTTGGACTAAACGATAAAAAGTCTTCTGTTGATTATGTAAATGCATTAAAAGAAGGCACAGAAAAGAACCAACTATTTAAGAAAAATTTTGAAAAAATAGCTAAATTAATTAATGAAAAATCACTATTTATAAAGGAAAATTCCGATTATTCGTCAAATCGTTTAAAAGGGCATCAATTAGCTTTTGCAATTGCTTCAACAGCTGGATATAGACATAATTTTTCAAAAAACGGATATTCAGAATACATTTTAACAATCAATTCTGGTTCAAGTAAAATAGAAGATAAAGTAGCAGCAGACTATGCAAATTATATTTATAAACCAACATCAGAAGAAATTGCAAAAGGTGTAATTGCTAAATTATATGATGCAAGTAAAACTATAGATACTAATACTAAATTTGTTTATATTTATGATAAAAATGGATCAGGAGCTTCAGAATTTAATAAAGAAGGAAACAAAAATATTGAAGTAACAAAAGAATGAAAAGATGCTTTAGAAAAATTATCTAAATTTTCAACAGCTACTGCTGGAGAAAAATTAGGAGTTTCTTCTACAAATTCTAGTTTTAAAGATTTAAAAGAAGATATAGAAAATAAATATATTATTGCAGCAGGAAAATCGTCAAATGGTTATGATTCTTATTTAATTGATATTAAATGAGAAAAAACAGATCAATCTGATGGGTTCCGTAAAGTTTCTCACGATTCTAAAGAAACTCTTCAAGAAAATGAATTAGGTTACATTACCAATCCTTTCTATACAACTAAAAAAGATAATGCTAAAAAAACTATTATTGCTCAAGGTCCCTCTTTAATTGGTATTCACTCTAATAAAGTCGAAGACTTAGGAACTTTAAACTTCTTAAAATGATATATAACAGAAAAACAAAATTGAACAGTAGGAACAGGCAATAAAGCTAAAAGTTATACAAACTTAACTCCACTTGAATTCTTTGGACAACACAGTGGATACATTGTGGCTTCTGAAGGAGTTTTAAACAAAGAAGCGCCAGTAGGTTATGATAAATTTAATAAAGAAGCATTTAATTTATTTAAAAAAGCAACAGAAGGTGCAGATAAAGATCAATATGCTATTTATGAAGATCCAACAGATTCCAGATCTTCAACTTTCAGAGATGGAATAGATACTTCATTTACTAACTATGCAGACAGATCAGCGAATAACAAGGGTAAAGCAGAAACATTTGAAGAATACTTAGTAGCTCTTAAAAACCTATTAGGAGCATCATTTACTAAATAATGAAAAAAATTATAAAAGCAACCTCATTGGTTGTTTTTCCATATATAGCGATACCTTTTGTTGTTTCTTGTAATAATAACGAAGCTAAATATTTCAAAGAATCAACTGACTTACCTCCTTTTGAAAAATTAAATGCAAAAATAATTAAATGAAAAGATGGAGATACACCTGTTTTAGATTTTGGGGATAACCAAACAATAGAAGGACAACAATCTATTAGAGTTGCTGGAATCGATACACCTGAAAAAAATTTAGGTAAAGATCATAAAATAGATGATTTCGAAAAAAATTGAGCTGAAAAAGCCTCTAAATTTGGAGAAAATACTTTACCTCCTGGAACAGAAGTTACTTTTATTTATGGAAGTAAAGTTACTAGATCGTACGAAAGAGTAGTGGGTTGAATTTTTTATAAGCAAAACAACATTTGAAAAGATTATTCTGTAGAAATAATTAGAGAAGGGTTAACATTACCAAATTTAAAAAAAGCTTGAGATGTTAGTTTTAAAACAAATGTAGAATATTATGAAGGTATAAAAATGTGAAACGCTTTCCATGAAGCTCTTTCAAAACATAAGAATTTTTATCAAAATGTTAATTCAGATAAAGATCTTTATGAATTTGCACAAAAAGTTTACAAATCTAGAGGTGTTCCACAATACCAAGCATTTTTAAAATCTACAGAAGATAATGTTTTATCAAGACATAAAACAAATGTTGATAATGAAGAAAGTGAGAAAAATGCAAATCAAAAAAAATAATAAAACTGAGATATATGATTTTATAAGGAAAATCAAAAAAACAGCTGATGAAAGATATAAAAACAAAGATGAGTTAAATGCTATTGAAATAAAAAATTTAGTAATTGATTACGGAGAAACTATAGCTGTTGATAATGCGAATATACAGATAAAAAAGGGAGAATTGGTAACTTTACTTGGTCCTTCTGGTTGTGGTAAAACTACTACTTTAAATGCTATTGCTGGATTATTAACGCCTACAAGCGGACAAATTTTATTTGAAGGAGTAGATGTAACTAAAACTACTCCTCAAGACAGAAAAATTGGTTTAGTATTTCAAAATTATGCTTTATATCCACATTTAAATGTTTATGATAATATTTCTTTCCCTTTAACAAACGATAAAACTTGAAAAGTTAGAATGATTGAAAAATCTACCAAAGCACAACACGAAGCAAATTTAATTATTTTAGAAAAAAATGGTGCAACAAAACAAGAAATTGATAATTTTAATAAATTGCTTTTTAACTTCTTTGATGTATATAAAGAATTGAATTTAGAAATTAATAATTTAAATTCTAGTGTTTATAAAAAATTAAATGAACTTAATAGTAATTATGAATTAGCTTTAATCAAAAAACAAAATGAACAGAAAAAAGCAAATTTAGATACTATTGAAAAATTAAAAGACAAAAGCTTAGATGCAAAATTAACAAGATATGAACATTCTCTTAAAATTAAAGAAATAAAAACTAAATATTCAGATTTAAGAAAATCATTGAAAAATGAAATTGAAAAAGAAAAACAATTATTAAAACAAAATAGTGAATATTTGGAGTTAAAACAACTTAAAAGCATATATAAATCAGTAGTTCAAATAACCAAAAATGACTATTATTCCTATCAAAAAGAATTAATTAAAAAATATACTCTCGATATTTCTAAATTAAATGTAGATGAAACTAATAGATTTAAAGAATTACAAACTAAAAATATTTCTATTAAAAAAGCAATAGAAAATGCTGTTTTAAATGTTGCTGAAAAAGTAGAAATTACAAAAAATTTACATAAAAAACCAACTAAATTATCTGGAGGACAACAACAAAGAGTTGCCATTGCTAGGGGTATAGTAAGAGAACCAAAAATTATTTTAATGGATGAACCTTTATCTAACTTAGATGCTAAATTAAGAGTTCAAACAAGACAATGAATTAGAAAAATACAGTCTGAATTAGGATTAACAACTGTTTTTGTTACTCACGATCAAGAAGAAGCGATGTCAATTTCAGATAAAATAGTATGTATGTCTTTTGGAAAAATTCAGCAAATAGGAACTCCTATGGAACTTTATAATAAACCAAAAAATGAGTTTGTTGCTAAGTTTTTAGGAATACCTGAAATGACTATATTTGATGCAAATATAAAGGAAAATCACGTATTTTTAAATGATGTAGTATTAAAACACTTTGAAACTAATTTAGAAAATGTAAGAGTAGGAATTAGAGCAGAAGATATTCAAGAATCCTTAAACGGGAAACTTACAGGAAAAATAGTTTCCATTGAATATTTAGGAAAAGAGATTTTCGCTAAAATAGAAGTTGATAATGTTGCTACATTTAACATTTTCTTAAAATTGAAAAAAATGTATGAGATCAATGAAGAAGTTAAATTCAACATTCCTGCAAATAAAATTCATTTATTCGATTCAATAACTAAAGAAAGAATTGATATCTAATGAGAAAAATTTATTCATTTCTTTTGCAAAGAAAACAAAAACAAACTAAAAAAGATTTAGGGATTTTAGATAAAAAAGTTGCTTATTGAAAACCTTTTTTACTTTTATTACCTTCTCTATTCATCATAGTTTTATTCACAATTTTCCCTTTTATTTTTTCAATTGGTTCATCAATTAGTTATCAATCAGATCCAAACGATGCTCAACAAATTGAATATGGATTTAATGCCTTTGTAGATGTACTAAATGATAATAACTTTAAAATTGGTGTAAGAAATTCCTTAATTTATTCCATTTTATCTTTACCAATAACTTTAGTTATTTCGATACTAATTTCTAGTGTAATTTCTTCACTTGTTCAAAAATGAGCTAGAGGATTTTGACAAACAATTTTCTTTTTACCTTATATAACAAGTGCAATTGCCATTTCCATAACTTTTGCCTATATATTTGATACACAAATAGGTATAGTTAACAAAATTTTTGGAATCGAAACTAGATGACTAAATTCCGGACATTATCAGTCATATAATGCTATTTTTGTGATTTTAGTATATGGAATATGAAAAAATTTAGCTTTTCAAATTTTAATTATTACAACTGCAATGCTCGGAGTAGATAGAACTCTTTACAAAGCAGCAGCTATTGATGGTGCTTCCAAAACTAAACAATTTTTCAAAATTACCTTACCATCAATAACAAAAACTTTAAATTTCTTAATTACAATAGGAATTATAGGTGGAATAAAAGTGTTCCCTATTGCTATATTTAATAATGATTTAAATGCAGCAAAAACTAATGGTGGTTCCACCATAATTCTCTTTATCTATGATATGGTAAAACAAGGACATTATGATTTAGCTGGAGCAGCTACAATTATTCTCTTTCTTCTTGGTTTAGCTTTATCAACTTTCTTAAAACAAGGGATAAAAATAATTTTATTAACAATAAATAAGTTAGGAGAAAGACATGTTCTGAATGCTGTTAAAGTTACAAAACTGAATCTCAAATAAGATTTCACAAAGAAAAATAGAAAAAATTTCTTCTGAAGTTAGAAATGTTTCTTTATGAAAATCCATTTTATCCTTGTCAGTTAAATTATTAATCTTACTGGTTTTTGGTGTAATAATTATTTTTCCTTTTTATTTTATGCTTGTTTTTGCTCTGGCACCAGATGATCAAGCAAACGAAAGAGTTAATGAAATTGTTTTATTTCCAGAAAAATTTCAATGAGATAATTTTTCAAGAGCTTTAAATGATGGTTATTGAGAAGCTTTGGGTTGAAGTCTTTTAGTAACTTTTGTATCAGTTATTGTAAAACTCTTCTTTTCTGCTACATTTGGATATGCTTTTTCATTAAAAAAATGAAAATTTAAAAAACTATCTTGATTGTTTTTTCTCTCAATACTAATTTTGCCAGAAGTTGCCCTTTTTATTGGACAATATAAAACGATAATAACACTAAAATGAGAAACAAATGCTTTTTGATTATCTATATCTTTAATTATGCCATATGCTGCTTCTGTATTTTCTGGTTTTATGTTCAGAAATGCTTTTGAAGATATTCCTGATAGAATAAAAGAAGCTGCAATGGTAGATGGATGTACAGGAATTAATTTCTTTTTCAAAGTTGCAATTCCAATGGTGACACCAACCATATGAACAGTTGGTATTTTAACTGCATTTGCTGCTTGAAATTCACTATTATGACCTTTATTAATTTTAGGAAAAGATTCACCAGTACAATTAATTAATATTTATCTATTAGATGTTGGGGTGAATCCAGATCCGGATGATCCAATAAAATTATTTAAAAATGTAAAACTTGCAGGTGCAATTTTGGCTATTCTTCCAATGTTCATAACTTACTTCTTATTTAGAAGAAAAATTCTTAACGCAATATCTAGACAAGGTTCAACAATTAAAGGATAATTAATTATGACAAAAGAAAAAGTAAAAAAAGTTAAAAAAAGAGTATCAGTTTCTACAAAATGAGTTTTAATCTCTTTAACCGTTGCATTAGGAATAGTTTTTACAGTTTTCTCTGCTTGAGGATTTTTTAAAGTTTTTATAGAATTGCTAAGTGGTAATTTTATATAAATATATAAACTAACATTAGATATATTCAACATATATATAAGTAATTTATTTACATATAACATAATTTGTATTATAATTAAATTAATATGAAAGAAAAATTTGAAAAAGAAAAATCTAAAACTAAAAAAAGCGAATTAATAGAATATTTATTATATTTAATTAAAAATAGAGTTTTAGAACCAAATGAATTGATGCCTTCAGAGCACTTTTTAATGGAAAAATTTGGTGTATCTAGAATAACAGCAATTAATGCTTATCAACAACTAGAAGGAATAGGTGCTATTTATACAAGAAGCAAATTAGGAAGATATGTAGCTGAAAATTTTAGTGGTCTTGCTAAAGCTTATTCATCTTTAATTAAATACGAATATTCCACAACACAAAAAATAGAAAGAATTGAAGGCGATGAACCACAATGATTCTATCGTCAAAATATAATTTTCTTACTTGGATTCAATGCTTTTAGAAAACAATATTTTAACAAAAACAAAGAAGAAATAATGGTTGCAGAACATTATGTATCAAGAAGATATGAACTTCCAGAAAAAATGGATCAACAATTTTCAATACTAGAACACTTAGTAAAAACACCTTTAGCAATTACTAAAATGGCTTATAAATTAAAATATGAAAAAGTTGATAAATGAGGTTTTGAATATCTTGTTGTTATCTATGCATGGGGATATGATGAAGCCGGTATTTCAGTAGCATCGCGTTATGTAGTTCATCCAGAATACTTCACATTCTTCCATACTGAAAAAAATCTTAAATAAAGGAAAAACATATAAAAAATATGTTTTTTTCTTTTGTTTTAAAACGATTTTTGTAGTATCATTTAATAAAGAAATGAGTGTAAGAAGAGGCGGAGATGAAAATAAAAAATAAAAAGAAAAAATCATTATTAATATTATTATTAATTTTAGTGCCTGGTTTTATTGCTACAGCTGCAACTCTTCCTTTTGCTTTTTTTAAAAAACAAAAGGAACAAATAGAAAAAAACCCTATTATTGGAGATCAAAAAGCATCAATTAACAAGGTAAATAAAATAGAATTTGCAAACATTACTGAAAATTCAGTAAGTGTTTCTTTACAACCTGAAAATAAATTTGAAATTTCACCAAGTTCCAAAATTACTTTAGAATTAAGTAATGGTACAAAAGCAGTTGCTGAAAAGTGAAAATTTAATGATAAAAACATTGTTTTAGAAATAAATAAACTAAAAGAAAATACTAATTATACTATTTATGGAATAGAAGTAGACAACAAACCTTTACAAATAAATAGTTTAGCTAAAAAAACTTTTAAAACAAATAAACAATTTTTTGCCCAAAATACAGAGATTATAAATATTAAAGAAACAGAAGCAACTTTAAATTTTGATTTTGAAGAAAACATAAATCATTTTAATTCTTTATCCATTGAATTTTTAAATGGAAAAGCTCAAAATTTTTCTAATGTTCATATAAATAACCATAAAGTTGATTTGAAACTTGAAAGTTTAATTGCTTCTACTGATTATACAATAACTAAAATAATGTATAATCAACATAACATATTGAAAAAAAATATTAAATTCACAACTTTAGAAAAACAAAAAGTAATTTTAAGAGACTTTAAAGTTCTAGAAAATAAAGAAAATTCAGTCAAATTAGAAATATCTATTGATAATTCAAATTTAATTTCCAATGATCAAGAGATATTTATTAATTTAAGAAGTAAAAATGGAAACGAAGAAAAAAGAATCAATAATTTTTCCGTGTTTGAAAATAAAATCACTTTTGTTATAGATGATTTACAAAGCGACACAAGTTATACAATAGATACTATAAAAAATAATCAAGATTTTTGAAATCTAAATAATAGTGATTTTAATTTTAAAACTTTAGAAAAAAATTATTTTGTTTCCAATATAAAAGTTAAAGATATTGAAACCAATAGTGCAAGATTAGTTTTAGATTTAAATGAAAACATAGAGCTACAAAAAGTTGAAATAAAATTAGATAAAAAAATAGAACCTTTTGTTTTTACTTTTTCCAACACAAACAAAAATATAGAGTTACTTTTAAATGATTTAATGGATAATCAAAACTATTTCATAGAATATATAAAAATCAATGATAAAAATATTCAATTTCCTATTTTTAATTTTAAAACACAACTTTCAGCACCTATTATAAATAATATTTCTTTAGTTGAAAAGGATACAAATACAGCAACCTTAGATTTTATTTTCAGTAATAAAGAATATTTTTCTACTTCAAAAATTATCACAATAACTTTAGAATTTAAAGAAGGGGAAGAAATAAAAGAAAAAGAATTTAATTTTACCATCAATAATAATGAAAATTCTTTATCAGAACATTTTAATTTTTATAATTTATTACCTTCTACTATTTATAAAGTTAAAAAAGTTGAAGTTGAAGGGAATGTTTTAAAAAGTAAAGTTTCTAATTTTTCTTTTAGAACATCTGATATCGTTATTGAATATGAAAAAAATATTACTTTGTCTGAAATTAGTTCAACAACAAATTCAGCCGTTATTCAATTAAGTAACTTATCAGATAATTTAGATAATAATGATATTGAAAATATAAAAATTAAATTAGTTAATGAAGAAGATTATAAAAATGTTGAATTTACAAAAGAAGATAATGTAATACAAATTCATTTAAGTAATTTAAATGAAAATTCGACTTATCAAATAGAAAATTTAAAAATAAATGATGTAGTTTATAATCCAACTAACGTTTTTTCTTTTAAAACAAAAGAGGAAGAAGTAAAAAATACTAACATACAAATTTTATCTTTAAATACACACTTTGCACAACTTCAATTATCATTTAACAAAGGAAATGCCTTTATAGACGGAGATTTATTAGTAATAGAAACAAGAGATGAACAAGGACAATTTCAACAATTTTCACAAGAATGAAGAGCTTCAAATAGTTCTATTATATTAAACAACTTAAAAAGCAACACTAGCTATTACATAAATAAAATTTACAAAAATAACAAAGAGATATTTATTGAAAGTACAAATAGAAATTTTCATACTTCAGCTTTAAGAATGGAAAATTTTGAAGTTATTAATACGACAGAAAATAGTGCTAAAATCAAAGTTTCTTTAAATAATATTAGTCTTTTTGATAAAGGAAATAGAATAAAATTAATTTTATCCAATTCAGGAAATCAAGAAGAAAAAGAAGCAAATAATTACGAAGTAAATGGAAATTATATTTATTTCACAATTAATAATTTAAACAAAAATACATCTTATAATGTTGTTAATTTTAAATATGATGAAGAAACGGTTATTTTAGATCGCAATTTTCCAACAATTCAAACAAAAAACAGGTTGCAAATTGAAAATATTTCATATAAAGACATAAGTCAAAAATCTGCAACTGTAATTTTAACTTTTACAAATGTAATAGATAAAAATATTAATAAAGATTTAAATATAATACTTGATAATAACGAGAGATATTTTCAAACTTCTTTTTTATTGAATGATTCTAATCGATTGGAAATTAGTTTTAATAATTTGCAACCTAATAGAAATTATTCTATTAATTCAATAATACTTGATAATGAAGAAATTAATATTAGTAATTTAAATACTCAATTTAAAACTCTAAAAAATCCAAAAATACGGGATTTTACTGTAAATTCTATAACATCTGATTCGGTTGATTTAATTTTAAATTTTGAAAATTTAATTTATAATTCCAATTCTATATTTAATATAAAATTTTCAAACTTGGATTCAATCTCTATTTTATCTTCTAAAATTCTAAATAATAGTTTAACTTTACACTTAAATAATTTACATTCAAATTCTTTATATGTTTTAGAAGAAATAACATTAGATAATAATAATGTAGAAAAAGAAAGGGATTTTTCATTCCAAACCCTTCCTAATTTAAACTTAACTAATAAAAGAATAACTAATATTACTCATAATTCTGCTCTTTTAGTACTAACTTTTGAAAATATAAATGATGTAGACTCTAGACACCCTATAATTGTAGAGTTAAATAATGGTGATTCATATAGATTTAATGATTATCAAAAGGAAAATGATAGTATTTCATTAAGTTTGGAAAGTTTATCAGCAAACACCACTTATAAAATATTATCAATAAGACATAAAAACCAAAATTTAATTAGTAATGAGCAAATTGACTTTAGAACATTATTAATTCCAAGTTCTCTTTCTTATGTAACTCAAAATTCAAGCACTTATAATTCCATAGACTTTACTTTAAATTTTAGAAATCCTGAGTGAATAGAGATAAATAAACCAATAACAATAGTTTTAGAGAAAAATACCACAAAAGAAGAAATTTCTAAAACTTTTAACCCTTTTAATTTAATAAACAAAGCTTCTAAATTTACATTTAACGATTTAGAAAGCAATACAATTTATAAATTAAAGAGCATAATGCATAAAAATACACAACTTTTAACTACAACAAATTCTTTTGTGTTTCAAACAACCAAAAATATTAATTTAGAAAATGCAATTATTCACTCTGTAACAACAAATTCTGCAGTTCTAAATTTAACTTTTAACTCATTGAAAGACATAGATAATACCGTTCCTATTGTTGTTGAATTTTCAAACGGTACAACTTTGGAATTCATAAACTATGAAAAACAAGGAAACCTTATTTCACTTCATTTAAATAATTTAGTTCCTTATACAAATTATTCTGTTTTTTCCATAAAATACAATAGAAAAAACATTTTAAATAACTTAAATATTAATTCTTTTAGAACAGAACAAACTGCTTCTTCTGTAGTTAATGTTACAGAAGATAACAAAAGTTATAACTCTTTAAACTTAGCATTTGAGTTTTCAAATAAAGAATGAATGAATTTAAGTTCTCCAATAAGATTTGAATTAAAAAATTTATCTAATAATAAAGTGGTAAGACAAGAATTTGCCCATTTTAATATTGAAAATAATTTAGCTAAATTTAGTTTTCAAAATTTAGAAAGCAATTCAAATTATCAAATAACAAAAGTTGAACATAAGCAACAAAATATTTTAAATAGTAATTCACATTATGTTTTTGCAACTACAAAACACATTCATTTACTAAGTAAGTCAGCTGATAATGTTACAACAGATGCTGCAACTTTAAATTTAACATTTGAGAATAATAAAGATTTAAATAATTTGGAACCTATAACTGTAGTATTATCTAATGGCACAAGCAAAAATTTTACTCATTATGTTTTAAATAATAATGAAGTTTCTTTTCAATTAGATAATTTATTTGCATTTACAGATTATCAAATAACATCTATTAATTATGGAAATATTCGTTTATTAAATAATTATGAAACAATCAATTTTAAAACAAAACAAAGAATTTCTTCTTTATTAGGTATCAATAATTTATTAACTAGTTATAATAGTTTAAAATTAAACTTTACTTTTTCAAATAAAGAATGAATAGATGTTCACCAACCTTTTGTAATAGAGTTACAAAATACTTCAAACAATCAAATCATAAGTAAAACTTTTAATGCATTTAGTGTTGAAAATAACCAAATTCCCTTTGTTTTTGACAATTTAATTAGCAATACAACATATAAAGTTAAAAATGTAAAACACCAAGAAATTAATCTTTTACCAGAAAACTCTTCTTATTATTTTACAACTAATAAAGATGTTAAAATAATAAGCACTTCAATAGATAACATTACTTTAAATTCAGCAAATTTACATTTAAATTTTAGAACTATTAAAGACATTAATACGCATAATTCCTTTATAATCGAATTTCAAGGCGGGGAAACTAAAACAATTTCTAATTATTCTATAAACAACAATATAGTAACAATAAATTTAAGTAATTTAGTCGAATCACAAAATTACTCTATAACTCAAATTAAATATGAAAATAAAAATTTAATTGAAAACTCAATTAATTTTAGAACAGATGATTTTGTATCAATTAATAATTATTCAGTTGCTAATGTTAATGAGCATTCCGCAAGTATAAATGTTGTATTTAATAATCCTAAATATTTAAATTCAAATGAAAATATAACTTTAGAGTTTTCTAATGGATTAGTGAAAACTTTTTCACACAATTTAATCACCAACAACTCTTTATCACAAATCATTTCTGGATTAAATCAAAATACCACTTATACACTTAAAAATATAAAATTAGGTAATATAATTTTAAATCATTCTGGAGTTTATACAAGTTTTACCACAGCAAAAAGTGTTACAGTAGTTAGCGGATTAAGTTTTAGTAATATAACTTATAATTCAGCAAATTTAAATATAAATTTATCTAACACTGATTGACTAGAACAAAATCAAAATTTAGTTATTTATTTGATTAAAAATAATACTAATACAGAAATTCGTAAAGAAGTAACTTTAAGTTCTAATAATAGTAATATAACACTAAATTTAAATAATTTAGATAGTAATTCTACTTATAGAATAAGCAGAATCAATCACAAGAATATTGATCTTCAAATAAATACTAATACACGAGAATTTAGCACTAAAAAGGATATTTTATTAAAAACAATGCAAAGCAGTGATGTTCAAATTGCTTCTGCTAAATTAACTTTAAAATTAAGATCTACAAAAGATATTTCAACTAGCGAAAGATTAACTGTTGTATTAAATAATCGTGAAAAAAATATTGAGAATTTCAGAATAATCGATAGTACAACAATTGATTTAATGTTAAATAATTTAGATTTTAATACACACTATACAGTAAATAATGTTAAATACAACAATCAGTCAATGGAAAAAGATTCATCTTTTAGAACTATTTCTTTCACAACTAAAGACAACCCACAAAGAATTAAAGTTTCAAACATTTCTACAGAACATATTACAACTTCAAGTGCTAATATGATAATTTCTTTTGAAAACGCTTCTCAATTTGATAAAACAAAAGAATTGGTTTTAAATTTTAATAATAATTATTCTAAAAGATTTACAAATATCGTTTTACTTAATAATAATATAAGTTTAAGTCTTGATAATTTACTCGATAATACTGAATATGTATTGCAAAGTATTACTTATGATGATAGAAGTTTGGAAATCAAACCAGAAGTAGTTAAAAACTTTAGAACAGAAGCTAGAAAATTAGAAGTTGCATCAATTCAAGTTAAAAATCTTGAATCTGATTATGGAGTTAGTGCAGATTTTGTTTTAAGATTTAAAAATCAAGATTTATTTACAGGAAAAAAAGAACTCAAAATCAAAATTCAAGATGTTAATGAGGCTAGAAGAACGGTTTATGCTAAATCTAAAGATATAGCTCTTGATTATGATAATAAAATAATTCTTTCAACTAATTCTTTATATAATAATAGAATTTTTAGAATAACCGATGTTTTATTTGATAATGTATCAATTAAGTTTCCAAATGTAGATGATTTTAAACCATTTAAACGGGCAAAACCTTTAATTTCAGATGGAACACCGCCTGAACCAGATTATCCAGAACCAACAATTGAAGAACCTTCAAATAATCAACCATCAACACCAAATCCTGAACCAACTCCTGCTCCGAAACCAAAACCAAACTATAACTATGATCAACCACATAATCAAGATGAGCACACTAGATACTATAGTGGAACAAGTTTAAATAATTTAGATTGAATGAAATCCTTAGATGACTCTGCTAGAATTTCAGATTTAAGTATTCCAGGAACTCATGATAGTGCGATGTTTTCAGGAACAGGTTTCTATTACTTTTTTGGTAAGGATTATGCAAAAACACAAGCTAATAACTATGATACACAACTAAAACAAGGAATTAGATTTTTTGACTTAAGAATAGATGAGAATATGAATTTAAGACATGGTGTAACTTATGCTACAACCAACTTAAGTAATGCTCTAAGAGATTTTGCTTATTTCTTACAAAGACATCCAAGTGAATTCTTATTATTAAGAATAAAAAGTGAAGATTATAAACCAGGTCAAAGTCCACAATTTAGACAACAATATAGACAAAAATTTGAAAATGCTCTTTTAAAACATTATGATTATTTATATCAAAGAGAATCATATAAAGGAACTTTATGACCAACAGTTGCTGATTTAAGAGGAAAAATGATGATATTCAATGATCTAGATCCTAAAATTACAACAGATACTTCTTGAGGTCCAAAATACAACTCAGGTGGGCAAGCAGCAAAACCTTATATTTTTTATACACAAGATAACTTTGAAGCTACGCCAAATGACAAATATGACGCTATCAAAGGACAATATGACATTAGTACCAAGTATAAAGGTAAAGGAGTGTTATTTTTAAACTTCACATCACACACTAATTTACCTACCACAATTTTTAGATTAGCTGAACAGGCTAATCCAAAAGTTTTAAATCTTCTAAAAACCTATGAAAAAGATCATAGATTTATCTCTGGAATCACAATTATGGATTTCCCAGGAGATGCACTTGTGCAACAAGTTATTAAAATGAATAGAGTTAAGTAACTGACAACTATGTCGGTTATTTTTTTTAATTTTAATCAAAAAATGCAAATTATATATATAATTTTTATATGAAAATAAAAAAATTAATTATACCAGCTGCTGGGTGAGGAACTAGATTTTTACCTTTTACTAAAACGGTTCATAAAGAGTTATTACCGGTTTTAAATAGACCAACTATTGATTATTTAGTAGAAGAAGCTATTGAATCTGGGATAGAAGAAATTTGAATTATTATTTCACCTAGAAAAGAATGGATGATGGATTATTTTAGAGTTAATTATGATTTAGAAGAAGAATTAGTGGAAAAAAATAAAACTGATTTATTAAATGATTTGCAAAGAACTAATTTTATTAAAAAGCCTAATATTAAAATTAAACAAATACACCAAGATGAACAACTAGGATTAGGTCATGCTATTTGAGTTGCTGCTAAAAAAATTAAGAATGAACCATTTGCTGTTATTTTAGGTGATGATTTAATTTATAGCAATAAAAAACCAGCAATTAAGCAACTTATGGAACAATATGAAAAATATAAATGTTCTATTTTAGGAGTATCTGCTGTAGAATGAAATGAAGTACATAAATATGGTATTGTAGTTCCTAAACATATTAATCAAGGACACGGAAAAGTTTTTGAAATAATGGATGCGATAGAAAAACCTAAGCGTTCAGAAGCACCAAGCAACAAGGCAATCATTGGAAGATATGTTTTTACACCAGAAATTATGCCAATATTAAAAAACTTAGAACCTGGTTTTGGTGGTGAAATTCAGCTAGTAGATGCTTTTCCAAAATTAATGGAAACTCAAAAAATTTATGCTTGTGAGCTTGATGGAATTAGATATGATTTAGGTTCAGTAGAAGGTTTTGTTAAAGCTAATATTGATTATGCATTAAGAGAAAATAGTTTAAAAAATAGCATAAAATCCTTTATAAAAGAAAAAGAAGAGATAAAATAATATGAAAACTTTTTTATTAATTGGTGGTGCGGGTTACATTGGGTCAGTGTTTGCTTATTACCTTTTAGATAACAACTATAAAGTTATAATTATTGATAATTTAAGTTCTGGAAATAAAGAATTTTTAGATCAAAATATGATTTTTTATAATATTGATCATAACAATATTGATGAAATGGAAAAAGTTTTTGTCAATCATCAAATTGATACAGTAGTTATGTTTTCTGCTTTTATAAAAGTTGGAGAATCAGTTACTAAACCACTTGATTATTATAGAAATAATATAAATGGTATTATTAATGTTTTAACTTTAATGGATAAATTTTCTATAAATAAATTGTTATTTTCATCTACTGCTGCTGTTTATGGAAAGGGCAAAGGATTACCTTTCAAAGAAAATAATGCAAAGAAACCTATAAATCCCTATGGTAACTCTAAAGTTTTTTGTGAACAAATTATTAAAGACTATGCTAAAACCAATGAAAAATTTAAATATGGAATTTTAAGATATTTTAATGTTGCTGGATCAGATCCTCAAATAAGAGCAGGTCTTTTTTCTAAAACCAATAACTATTCTTTATTAATACCTGTTATTGCAAATAAAGTTTTAAAAGAAGAAGAATTTGAAATTTTTGGTAATGATTATAATACATCTGATGGTACATGTACAAGAGATTACATCCATGTAAAAGATTTAGCAGAAGCACACTTATTATTAGATAAATATTTAGATAAACATAAAAGTGAAATTTTTAATGTAGGAAGTAATAAAGGTTATTCTAATAAAGAAGTAGTAGATATGTTTTCTAAGATTTTAAATAGAAAAATTAATTTTAAATTTGGAGCAAGAAGAGAAGGAGATCCTGATTTTCTAGTTTCAGATTCAAATAAAATTCAGCAAAAATTAAGATTTAAATTAAAATATAGTTTAGAAGATATGATTAACCACGAAATTCAATGAAGAAAAAAATTAAAAAATCTCAAATAAAAGTATAAAAAATTAACTTTTTACAAAGTTAATTTTTATTTCATTTGTATGTGTTAAAATTGTAATACTATTATTTAATAAAAATTAATTAAAAATAAATGGAGAACAAATGAAAAATAAATTATCTATTTTGATTCCTTGTTTTAATAAGAATAAGTATTATAAAAGAGTTTTTAAATGCTTGATTAAACAAACAGATAAGAGATTTGATTTAGTTTTTTTAAACGATTCATCAACAGACAACACTTTAGAAGTTTTAAATGAATTTAAAAATAAACATGATGATTTATTTAATATTAAAATAATAAATTTAGAAAAAAATGGCGGATTAGCAAATGCTAGAAACATTTTAATAAACAATTGTGATACAGAATATTTTTTATTTTTAGATCCAGATGATCTTATTACAAAAAATGCCATTTTTGAATTTAATAAACCCATCTATTCAAGTCATAAATATGATATTATTACTGCTCATTTTTCATTAATTTTTAAAAATATTCCCATTTTAAATTTAGCAAAAACAAAAATTTTAACAAAACCTAAATACAAAAATAACATTGAATATACACAAGATCAACTTGCTTTTATTTGAAACAAAGCTATAAATAGAGATTGATTTTTAAATTTAGACATTTCCTTTTTAGTTGGTTATAATTATGAAGATTTTCCTATTTCTTTCATTTCGTTATTATCGACAATAAATAGTTATCACATTAATAAAAAAACATATAAATATGATTTAAATTTACAAGGTTTATCTAAAAAACATAATATTAAAAAAATAGTTAGTATAACTAAAAATTTAGATTTCTTATATAGCGAACTTAAAAAAAGAAACATTTTTAATGTATATAAAGAAAACATTGAAAAATATTTTATAAGAAAAGTATTCACTCATATTTTTTGAGCTCACCATAATTTAAATAAAGAAAACGAGTTTCAGATAGTTTTAATTGATTTTTATAATATTTTAGAAAAATATCAAATTGATGAACGAATAATTAAATATAAAACTAAATTTTTTTCTCTTTTTAATATTGCTTTTTCTAATTATGAAAAATTAAGATATAAAAAATACAATTTAGAAAATTTACAGAAAGATTTTAATGGAAACAAAGAATAAAATAACTATTTTGATACCGATTTTTAATGGAGAGAAAACTTGTAAAAATTTGTTGTTATCAATAACTAAGCAAACAGATGTAAGATTTAATGTATTGTTTTTAAATAATGGTTCTACAGATAATACTAAAACAGTTCTACATAAATTTAAGGATGAAAATAAAAATAATATTGATATAAAAATTATTGATTTTGTTCAAGACTCAGAAAGTTCTCACATAAAAAATTATTTAGTTGATAACTGTGAAACTGAATTTTTTATTTTTTTAAATTTTACAGATGAACTTGAACCTAATGCTATTTCGGAATTTAATAAAGTATTGTATTCATCAGAGAAAAAATACAATATAATCCTTTCTGATTTTTCATTTAGTAATAAAAATAATTTATTTATGAATATATTTAAAAAAAGAATTTTTATAAAGGAAAAATACAGAAAAAAAATAAATTTTGAAATAGAGAAATTTACTTTTATTTGAAATAAATTAATTAATAAAGAATGATATAAAAGTTTATATTTACCTTTTTATTTAGGTTATACTTATGAAGAATTTTCTCTTGCTTTGGTTTTATTTTTATTAACTGATAATATTTATTATATTCATAAAAAATTATATAAATATGATTGAAATTCAAATTCAGATTTTAAAAGTCATACTACTGATAAAATAATAGGAATAGCAAAAAATTTAGATTACTTATATTTACAATTAAAAATAAGAAACAAATATGAGTTATTTGAAAAAACATTTGAAGAAACAGTTTTATGTTCAATTTTTATACATATTTTTTATAATAAAAATAAGCAAAATATAGACAAAAAATTTCAATATGCTTTAAAAGAGTTTTATAAGTTTATTGATAAGTATGATTTAGAAATAAAACTTTCTAAATATAGAAAAGATTTTACATTTAAATTTAATAATTCATTAAGAAGTTATGATAAATTTAGACATATTAAAAGAGATTTTTAATAATTAAAATCCAATGCTTTGATGCACTGGATTGTTTTTACTTTTATTTTTCATGTTTGAAGAAAGAAATAATTGTTTCTAAAGCATTTTGGATATCAACTTTTGATTTTAATTCTTCACTTTTTATTAAAGGAGTTACAAAATCAACAAGTTTTTTTTCTGTTTTGTCATTGATGTTAGAAAGTAAGTCTTTAATTTTTGCATTTTGTTCATCAATGTCAGGGTTTGTTAATTTTGCTTCATTATATAATTTTTGTATATTTTCTTTTAAGTATTCAGTAACAATTTTTTTCTTTTCTTCTGCTGTTGCTACTAAGTAATCTGGGCGATCTGCAGTTAATCTTTTTATGGTTTTATCAACTACTTCATTTAAAGTAGGTTCTACATTAAATGATTCAAATTGATTTTTTATAATTGGAAATACAATGTTTTGTATTCTTTGATCATTAACTAAATTAGAAACATCAGTTAATATTTTTTTAAGTGCTTCTTTATCTTCTTCGCTTAAATTTTTATAATCTTTGGTTAATAAATCTTGTAATTTGTTAATATTAGTTGCAAGATCTGCTCCATTTTTAATAATTCCATATAAGTTATGAATTCCTGTACCTTTACCACCTGTCAGTATTTTTACACCAATCTCTGTAGAATTTGCATAACTTGTTTTTTTATCAGAAGGGAAAAGCAATACATTAGAAAACAGAAGAGCACCTGGCACTGTTAACAATAGATTAGTTCCTGCAAAAACACCACCATAAATTAATTTGCTTATTTTAGTAAAAGTTTTATTGCTTTTTTTCTTTTTAATTTTACTGAAAATTGCTATTACTAGTGCAATTGTAAAGAAAATAAATCTAAAAATTCAATAAACTATTAATGCAACTACTGTTGCAGCTAAAGTAGTAAAACCTTCCGGATCATCAAAATGTTCTTTAGCATATTTATTAGTAATGCTATAAAAAATGACTGTACCAATTATAGTTATAATTATGGAAACAAACTTAAAAATGGTAAATTTAAGTTTTAAAAAATAACCGGTAACTAAAGAAAAAAGTATAGAAAAAGCAAATAAAATTGGAACTCAAATATGTGGTGAAGAACCTTTCATTGAGTTTAATGTATTTAAAATTGAACCAATAAATCCTTCCATTATTGTTCATCCTCCCAAACAAATTCATATTCATATATTCTAACTACATCGCCAGCTTGTATGTTGAGTTCAATAAGTTCATTTCAAACACCAATTTCCTTTAGTTTTTGATTAAATCTCATTAAATTATCATGTGATACAATAGGGATTTTGTTGTAAATTTCTTCTACTTCAGGACCAAAAACTTCAAACAGTCCTTCATGTATTTTTTTAACTTCGTGATATTTTTCTAAAGTAATTGTAACTTCAGAGAAAGTTTTTTCAAAAATAGGGGTTTTTTCTTTTTCTAATGCTTCTCAAAGTTTGATTTTTAATGTATCAATATTTTTATTTTCAATCGCACTAATTTCCACTATTTCTAAATTTTTAAATTTCCTTTTAAATTTAGATAGTTGCTTTTTAAAAACTTCTTGGTCTGATTTATTAGCAACTATTATTTGTTTTCTTTTTTCTAAATTTAAATTATAAGTTTTTAATTCTTCATTAATTTCAATATAATCTTTTATTGGATCTTTAGTTTCGACACCAAAGTCAATTATATGGGCGATAACTCTACATCTTTCAATATGTTTTAAAAATTGAATTCCAAGTCCTTTACCTTGTGCTGCTCCTTGGATTAAACCTGGTAAATCAGCAGCAACAAAGGAATTTTCAAAAACTTGAACAAGTCCCAATTGTGGAACTAAAGTTGTAAAATGATAATCTGCAATTTTTGGTTTTGCATTTGAAATTCTAGATAAAATTGTAGATTTTCCTGCTGAAGGTTTTCCTAAAAAACCGACATCAGCTAAAACTTTTAAATTTAGAGTTAGATTAAATTTTTCACCAAAATCACCATTTTCGCTAATTTTGGGAGCAGTATTTTTGGAAGATTTAAATTTAGTGTTTCCTCTTCCACCTTTACCACCTTTTGCTATTAAATAATTTTCTTCTGTTATGATATCGTGCAACAATTTATTTCCATCATAAATAAGAGTTCCTATTGGTACTTTGATATAAATATCTTTTCCAGCGGCTCCATATTGATTTTTTCTTCTACCGTTTTCCCCGTCATTCCCTTTAATTATTTTCTTTAAATACAAAGGAAGAAGAGTGTTCATTCCAGGATCTCCTACAAAATAAATAGAACCTCCATTACCACCGTCACCGCCATCAGGGCCACCACGATCAACGTGTGCTTCTCTTCTGAAAGCAATCATTCCATTGCCGCCTTTTCCGGCTTGTACTTTCAATTTTACTTCATCTATAAATTTCATTAATTCTCCATATCTATAAATAAATGCTAATATTATTTAGTATTTTAAATAATAACACATTTACACAAATAAAAAAGAAAGAATCAAACTTGTTATAAAAGTTTTATTCCTTTTTTTGCTAATTCTTCTTTATATTCTTTAGGTCAAAAACTGGATTGTACTTCACCTATATGTTGTTTTTCAAGTAAAAGCATACTTAATCTACTTTGTCCTATTCCACCCCCAATTGTTAAAGGTAAAAGATTGTTTACAACATTAAAGTGATATGGTGAAATTTTTTCCACTTCTGCTTTTGATTTATTTGCTTGAGTACAAATGGACTCTGAATCTACTCTAATACCCATTGAAGAAATTTCAATTGCTTTTTCAAGAGTTTGAGAATAAATTATTAAATCACCATTTAAATTTCAATCATCATAATCAAACGCTCTTAATGATTGAATCAAACCTGATTTCATTTTGTGTCCTATTTGATAAATAAAGACAGTTCCTTTTGATTTGGTAATTAAATTTTCTCTTTCATTAACGGAATAGTTAGGATATAAATCCTCTAATTCTTGTGAAGAAATAAAGAAAACATTTTTAACTAATTCTTCTTTTAATACGGGAAATTGCTTTTTTAATTCTTCTTTTGTTTTTAAAATTGCTTTGTAAATTTTATTAACAATACTTTTTAGAAAATCAATATTTCTATCAGAAGCTTTTATAATTTTTTCTCAGTCCCATTGATCTACATAGTATGAATGTAATTCATCTAATTTTTCTTCTCTTCTGATTGCATTCATATCTGTATAAATTCCTTCATAAAAATCATAATTATAGTCTTTTAAAGCCTGTCTTTTTCATTTAGCAAGTGAGTGAACAACTTCTAGTTTAACATCACTATTTTTAGTTGTAAAACTTACTGGTGATTCTCCGTTTAAACCATCGTTTAATCCTGTTTGTTTTTCAACAAAAAGAGGAGCGGTAGCTCTAGTTAGATTTAATTCTTTTTTAATTTCTTCTTGAAATATTTTTTTTAAGTTTTGAATTGCTAATTGTGTTTCTTTTATATTTAATTTTGTTTTATTCATTTTTTTCTCCTTTTAAATAAAAATCTTTAATTATATTAAAATATTTTTCAAAGTTTTCATAGTAAATCATATGCCCAACTTTTTCAAAAACTTCTATTTGAATATTTTTAACATTATTATAAAAATATTTTATACAATTTTCCCTGTCTATAACAGCATCTTTTTCTCCAAGTAATAATAAAGTAGGAATTTTTATTGAATTTAAACCTTTTTCTATCTCATTCATTAAGTTTATATTTGGTAAACTTTCTCCTAATTTTACTATAGTTGGATTGTTAAATAGAAAAGGATCAAAATTATTTTTTTCTTTTTCCATAAATTCTTTATTCATAAATAAAGGTGTTGGATCATAATACAAAGCTTTCAAAAATGTCTTATATTCTTCAAAAGTTTTTGGAAAATAAGAATTAAAGTAATCTTCTTTTTTAACTAGTGAAGATTTGTTCATTGGTGCTACATAAATTAATTTTGAAAATAAAGATGGTTCTTGTAAATAAGCAAGAGAAATTATTCCCCCACCCATAGAATGACCGATTAAGACCACATCTTTTAAATTATTTTCTTTAATAAATTTAATTAAAAGATTTGCAAAAGAATAAACGCTAATTTCATCGTTATTTTTAGCTTCTAATAAATCATTTCCAGGAAAAGATATAGCATAATAATCACTTAAAGTTCATTTATCCATAAAAACATTGTGTCTGCTGTGATTTGAATTAAAACCATGAACAAAAATTACGGGATTTTTGGGTTGATTATTATCTTTGAAAACAAAGGGATAATCATATTTTATTTTTTTCATTTTTTAGTTTTCCTTTTTCTTTTAATTTTAAAAAATACTTTTTTATTAAATTATATAATTTTCTTCAAAAATAAAATATAATTAAATAAGCATAATAAAAATAAACAAGGAGAAAAATGAGTTTAGTAAACGCAAAATTAATGATGAAAGATGCATATAAAAGAAAATATGCTATTCCACACATTAATATCAATAATTTAGAATGAGCAAAAACAGTTTTATTAGCAGCTCAAGAAATGAAATCACCTTTAATTCTTGCAACTTCAGAAGGTGCTGTTAAATATATGGGTGGTTTTAAAACCATTTATGGAATGGTTACAGGGTTAATTAGTGAATTAAAAATAACCATCCCAGTAGCTCTACACCTTGATCATGGTTCATATGATGCTTGTGTTAAAGCTATAAAAGAAGGATATACTTCAGTAATGTATGATGGATCACATTCTGACTTTAAAACAAACTATAACAATACTAAAAAATTAACCAAACTTGCTTTAGTACACGGAGTTTCTGTAGAAGTTGAAGTAGGAACTATTGGTGGTGAAGAAGATGGAATCGTAGGAAATGGAGATTTAGCAAACCCAGAAGAAGCTAAAAAAATGGCAGCTTTAGGAATTGATATGTTAGCTGCGGGAATTGGAAATATTCACGGTCCATACCCTGCTTCATGAAAATCATTAAATTTTGAAGCTTTACAAGAAATTTCTGCTAAAGCAAAAATTGGTCTTGTTCTACATGGTGGTTCAGGAATACCAAGCGATCAAATTAAAAAAGCAATTTCTTTAGGAATTGCAAAAATTAATGTAAACACTGAATTACAACAAGCAAATGCTAAAGCTATTTGAGCATATGTTGAATCTGGAGAAGCTAAAAAAGGAAAAAACTTTGATCCAAGAAAATTATATGCTCCAGGAACAGCAGCGATGAGACAAACAGTAATTGAAAAAATTAAAGAATTTGGATCAGAAAATAGAGTTAAATAGACTCTATTTTTTTATGCGGAAAATTTTAGGAAAAATCCTTTTCATTTTCTTTTTATTCTTTAATTTTTTTACAGTTTCATGCTCTATAAAGACTGAAACAAAAACAAAAACATATTTTGTGAATTCAGTCTATGATGGTGATACATTTACGGATAATAAGAATCAAAGGTATAGATTTTTTGGAATAGACGCTCCAGAAATAAAAGATAGAGATGGGGTCGAAACAAAAGGAAATAAACATTATTATGCTCTTTTAGCGAGAAATTTTTTAAGAAAACAGATTGATAAAAAAGAAATTCAAATTCAAATTATTAAAAAAGATAAATATAAAAGAAATGTGTCTAAAATTTTTATAAATAATATTGATATAGGACGTCAATTATTAAGAAACGGTCTAGTAATAGTCAGATACATTTCAATTGATAAAACTTCTCCTTTTTATACTGAAGATATTGATTATTATGATCAACTTCTTTCTGATTTTCATTATGCTCAAAAAAACAAGTTAGGTTTTTGAAAATTTTATTCATCACAAAAAGAAGTTGAAAAAGCCTTATATTAAGGTAATAGTTTTTATATTTTAAAAAAATAATAGTGGTATAATTTTGAAATTATGGATAAAGTTCAAATTTTTATAAAGAATAATATAAGGATAATAGTTTCTGATTTAACAAAATCAGCACAAAGAAATATTGAAGTGCAAAAATGTAATCCATTTCCAGCTTTAGTTTTAGCAAAAGCAATTTCTGTTTTTGGTCCACTTTCTTCGATTTTATCAATAAAAAGTGGAAAAGTAACTACATTTATTAAAAGTGAAAATGGAACAATAAAAAATTTGATTGTTGAATCAAGAACAGATGGTTCATTAAGGGCTTTATTAGATAATAATGATATTGTTACAGAAAAAGATGATTCAGATTTTGAAAATATACCACTTGTTCTTGGTTTAGGTAATGATGGCTTTTTAAGAATTACAAGAAATAATGGATCTCAACATTTTGGTGGAGAAGTTAAACTAATGAAGTCAGATATTGTTACAGATTTAGCCTATTATTTTAAAGTTTCTGAACAAATATATACAGCAATAATTTCAAGTGTTAAATTTAAAAACAAGCAAACACTTGAAAGAGTTTATTCAGTGATTTTTCAATTATTACCAAGTCACACAGAAGAAGATATCGTATGAATTGAAAACTTTTTAAAAAATAATAATTTAGATAATATGTCTTTAGAAGAATACATAGACTCAATGGAAGCAACGTTTTTACAGGAAAAACAGTATTTTTGAGAATGTAAATTTAATAAAGAAGAAGTATTATCTTCATTAAAATTAATAGAAAAAACAGAAATTGACAAAATTCTGAATGAAGATGGGAAAATAGAAGTAGAATGTCATTTTTGTAAAGAAAATTTCTATTTTTATAGAGAGGATTTTAAATAATTATGAAAAAAATTATTTCATTAAAAAACATAAATAAGTTTTATGGACATAAAAAAGTTTTAGAAAACTTTAACTTTGATATTTATCAAGGTGAAAGAATAGCTTTGTTAGGTGGTAATGGTTCAGGAAAATCGACCACTGTTGAAATCATAGCAAGAATCAAAAAACCTACATCTGGTGAAGTTTGATGAGATGAAAATCTAAAATTAGGGATTCAATTTCAAGAATCTAAATATCCGCATGGAATAACTGTAAAAATGTTGATTGATTTTTATCTTGACAGTTATGGTAGAGAACAAGTTAGTCCAGAGTATGTTGAAGATTTAAAAAAGAAATTTAGACTAAAGGAATTAGAAAATAAACAAATCTATACATTATCTGGCGGACAACAACAAAGAGTAAATATTTTATTATCACTTGTACATAAACCAAATTTTTTAATTTTGGACGAATTATCAACAGGATTAGATATTAAAATAAGAAGAGAAATTAGACAATATGTTATGGATTATTTAGCAGCGAATGTTAATTGTTCACTAATTTTGATTACTCACAATACTTCTGAAGCGTTGAAAATGTGTAATAAAATTGTGATATTAAATAAAGGAAAGATTTTTGTAAATGAAACAATTGATAATTTATTAAGAACAAAGGGAAATATAGATACCTTTGTTGATGAGTTTTTTGATACAGTATATTCAGAAGAAGATGAAAAACAAAAGGAAAACGAAAAAACAAAAAATAAAAGTTTTTTAACTAAAATAAAGGAAAAATTAAGAAAAAGAGGATAAATATGAAAGCAATTTTTAAATTAATTAATGCTTATTACTGAAAAGGATTTTTTGGTCCATTTTTTACTGTTTTTTGACCATTTTTAGTTTTCTTACTTTTAGGAAATGTAACTTATTCAACCACACTATCTAGTTTAGAAAAAACAGGTTTACCTCAAGCAACCATTGAAACTCAAATATATTCACTAGCTAAATCAATAATTGTTGGAGTTTTAATCTCAACAATTATTTCTAATGGATTAATAGGTTTTTCAACAATAATAGTTGATTTCAAAAAATCAACACTTATAAAAAGAATTGGTTCTGCCAATATAAGTAAAACACATTTTATGATTGCTAGTTTGTTTTACCAATTTGTATGAACTTTATTTGTAATTATTTGAGTTCCTTTATTAGGTTCCTTATTACTTGGTTTTAATAAATATTTAGATTTTGGAATTGGTTTTAACATAGGATTATTGAGTATTTTGCCTTTAATTGCCCTTGTTTTCTTAATTTCAATTTCTATGGGATTTTTAATAATTTCTACTATAAATAGTACAATAGGAGCATCATCAGTAGCTAATTTAATTTTCTTCCCTATCTCCTTTTTATCTGGTGGTTTTGGTAATGGACAACCTAATTTAGAATATGCGCCAGCTATTAAATATTTTTCATATTTAGTTCCTACAAAATATTCCACAGATCCTTTATTTGAGGTTTTCAAAAATGGTGGATATAGTAATTTATATGAAAACATGGGATGACAAAGTTTTGGATTTCCAATAATTGGAATAACAATTGCAGCTATTTTCATTTTAATTTCTGTTAAAAAATTTAAATGAGGTGAATAATGAAAGTAAAAACATTCGCTTCAGTAGAATCTTTTACAGGTGGGGCATTTGCAAGTAGATTGGTTTTAGAACCAGGTGCTTCTAAATATTTCAAAGGTTCATTGGTGACCTACCAAAATGAAATAAAGGAAAAATTAGGTGTTAACACATCAAAAGGTGTGGTTAATTCAGAAACTGCACTTAATATGTCTTTAAAAGGCAAAGAATTTTTTAATGTAGATTTTTGTATTTCATTTACAGGAAATGCAGGACCGACAGTTATGGAAAATAAAGCGGTAGGCGAAGTTTATATAGCTATAAATGATGAAGTTTTTCCTTTATTATTAAGCGGAAATAGAGAACAAATAATTAATCAAGCAGTAGATTTTGCTTATGAAAAATTTCTAAAATTAAAATCTTAAAATAGGAAAATTCAACGTTTTTTCCTATTTTTGTTTTTTTATCAATAGAAAAGCAAATTTTAAGAAATTTTAATAGAGGTGAAAAATATGGAAAATAATAAAATTTTAAAAGAAGCATTAAATGAAATAGAAAAAAAATTCGGTAAAGAATCAATTATGTTATTAGGGGAAAAACCTCCAGTAGATACAGAAACTTTTTCTTCAGGTTCTATAGCTATCGATCATGCTTTAGGTATTAAAGGTTTTCCTAAAGGCAGAATTATCGAAATTTTTGGTCCTGAATCTTCAGGAAAAACAACAATTAGTTTACATGCAATAGCAGAAATACAGAAAAATGGAGGAATAGCAGCATTTATAGATGCTGAACATTCTATCGATCCAACATATGCAAAAAATCTTGGAATAAATATAAATAATTTGATTTTATCACAACCTGATTCTGGAGAGCAAGCTCTCGAAATCGTTGATACTTTAGTGAGAACAGGAGCAATTGATTTAATAGTTGTTGACTCTGTTGCTGCTTTAGTTCCTGAAGCAGAATTAAATGGAGAAATGAGAGATCAAACAATAGGTGCTCAAGCTCGTTTGATGTCAAAAGCTTTAAGAAAAATAACAGGTTCTTTAAATAAAAATAAAACAACTGTAATTTTTATTAATCAAATTAGAGAAAAAGTTGGTGTAATTTTCGGTAATCCTGAAACCACTCCTGGTGGAAGAGCACTTAAATTTTATTCTTCTATTAGAATGGAAGTTAGAAAATCTACACAATTAACAACAGGAAGTGATATAACTGGAAACCTTGTAAAAATTAAAGTAGTAAAAAATAAATTATCTATACCTTTTAAAACAGCAAATGTGGAAATTATTTTTTCTCAAGGAATTTCAAAATATGCTGAAATTGCACAATTAGCTGAAGATTTTGGAATTTTAATAAAAAAAGGTGCTTGATACTCATATAATGGAGAAAATATAGCACAAGGAAAAGTAAATTTAAGATTATATTTAGAAAATTCTCAATCATTTTTTGAAGAAATTAAACAAAAAGTATTAGATAAATTAGAAGAAAATTAAAAATGCTATAAAATATATTTATTATGAAAAAAGAAATAGGTATATTGTTTATTGGAGATGTTTTTGGAACTCCTGGAATAAAATGTATTGAAAAATTTTTACCAGTAGTTAAAGAAAAATATGAAATAGATTTAATTATCGCTCAATCTGAAAATGTTTCAGGAAGAAAAGGACTAAATTCTGAAGACTATGAAAAGATGATGAAAATCGGAGTAAATGTTTTTACACTTGGAAATCATGTTTGAGCAAATGAAGATATATATAAAATTATTGATAATAAAAATGTTTTAAGACCTTACAACGTAATAACAAGTGATTATCCTGGCTCTGGTTCTAGTGTTTTTTCCATAAATGGTTTTAATATTAGAGTCACTTCTATGCTTGGAAAAACATTTAATAAACTAAACTCTCCTTGAAAACAAGAAGAAGCTAATTCTTTTTTTGATGCAATAGATGAAATAATAAGTAAACAAGAAGAATCTGAAGATTTTCATATTATAGATTTTCATGCTGAAACAACTTCTGAAAAAAATGTTTTTGGTTTATATTTAGATGGAAAAGTTGATGCATTATTAGGAACTCATACACATGTTCAAACTAATGATGATAAAAAACTACCTAATGGAACTTTATATATTAGTGATGTCGGTATGACGGGACCAAAAAATAGTGCCATTGGTGCTAATTTTGAAGAAGTTTATGAAAAAATGAGATTTAACAAAAAAGTAAGGTTCAAAGTTTCTGAGAACGATGTACAATTTAATGCAGTATTTTTAAAATTAAACAAAGAAGATAAAAAATTAAACCAAATAGAAAAAATTTTTTTAAACAAGTAAAACAAAACACAAATCCTTTTTGATTTGTGTTTTTAAATAACTTTATTTTAATTTTTTCTTTTTTCAAAATCAGTAATATATAAGAAATCCACCTAATGTAAAAATGG
The DNA here is from genome assembly GCF_054343435.1 of Mycoplasma sp. 5370. Classification (NCBI taxonomy): domain Bacteria; kingdom Bacillati; phylum Mycoplasmatota; class Mollicutes; order Mycoplasmatales; family Mycoplasmataceae; genus Mycoplasma; species Mycoplasma sp. 5370. The sequence continues at coordinate 6,045 of NZ_JBTGVF010000003.1, read as the reverse complement.
ATAATAAAGCAAAAGTTGTACCTAAAGCTATAGATGTAATATTATTTGTTTTACTAATTTTATCAGTTTGTTTATTTTCAGATGTTTTATTGTAATTGATGATTTCTTCTTTTAGGTTGTCTAAAGAATTTTTATTATAAGATTTATTTATATTAGAAAGTAACGAATTGTATAATGATTTATCTTTTATTGTTTCTATTGATTTTCTTAATAAATCTTTATATTCATTTATGCTTTTTAAGAAATCTGGATTTTGGTAACTATATAGATCATCTAAAAATTTAAGAGATTGCTGATGAGTATTAACGTTTTTATAAACTTGATTCAACCAATCTTGAACTTCTTTTTCTTTAACTGAATTTATCTGTTGTTTTAGATAGTTTTCATCAATTTTTAATTGACTAATAGAACTTTTAATTTCTGTTAAATTGTTAGATATATTAGTTTCTGAAATTTCTAAATTATTTATTTTATTATTTATGTTTTCTAATGTTTGTTTATAATTTGCAAAAGTTTCTTGAATAAAATAAGCATTTAAATATAAATAATTATTATCAATATGAGTTTTTAAAGAATCAATTTTCTTTTGTTTTTCTTTTTCATATTCTTTAATAGTTTTATGCAAAATATTTATTTGCTCTTCTATTGATGAAAAAGTTTTATTTTTATTTTGAATTAAATCATTTGTTTTTTGAATTTCATTTTGAAGATGAGTAAGTAAAGTTGTTCAGTTTTTAAAATCTTCTTTTTTTATAGCTTTAGCTTCAAGTAAAATATTTTTTAATTCTTTTAGTTTTTCACCACTTTCATTCAATTTTAATAAATTAATTTTTTCTTTAAAAGAATTGTTAGCAACTAAAAAAGTTGATGGATGAGTTTCAACCGTATCTAGTAATTTTTTCAAATCAGCTGCTACAATATCTAAATTTTTTATTGAATCAGTAGTGTATAAAACTCTCTCCAAGTTAGTATATATGAAATAATTTTCATAAGCTATTGATTTTTGCTTTATAGAAAAAATTAATTGAGATTTTGCTGAATTAATTTCATTTTTAATTTTCTCTAATTTAGAATTATTTATATTAGTACTTTTTGTCAATAATTTTTCAGCATCTGTTATGCTATTTTTATATTTTATAAAGGAATTTTCTGTATAAAATTCATTTATATTGGTTATTTTGTTATCAATTAATTCTTTTATTGGACTATAATCAGCTACTAATTCAGCCTTGTTTTTAATAAAGTTTAAATGGTTTTGTAAATCTATAAAAGTAGCATCTAAAAGATATTCGGAATTTAAAGCGATAATTGAGTTTTCCTTTATTTCATTATATTTATCTTTGTATTTCTCTGTTCAATTATCAAAGTTTTCAGGTGTGTTGTTAATAAATTCTCTTAAAGAATTTTTAGCATTGCTGCTATCGTTGTTAGATTTATTGATAAGGGAAATTTCGTTTATGTTTGGTTTAAAACCATTCCATTCAATTATTAATTCGATAATTTTTTCATTAATATTAGAAGGTAAGTTAAAAAACATTAAATTATTAACTAATGAACCAATTAAAATTTCTTTTTCAGAGTTACTTTCTAGATCAAACACCCTTGCTTTAAATTGAACGTTTTTAGATGTATTTTCACTTAAAATTCTAACCATTTTATTTCTAATATCATCAGAATTTAAAGCAATTTTGATAATCCCGTTTGAATTTGTAGGAATAAAACTTGTTGTCAAATCTTTATCCAACATAAGATTAGGATTACTATCTAGGCTAGTTCCAGATAAATTAAAATCATACTCATCTTTTGGTGAACTTTGTTCATTGATGATAATTTCATTAATTTCTAATTTTTTATTTTCTGGATAATTATGAGTTATTTTTAGTCTTAAATATCTTACATTTAATAAGTTTAAATCAGAAGATCCTCAATATTTAAAATCAGAATATTTAGGATCATTTAAACCAAAAGTCGTTTCAGATAGTTTTTCATTATTATTTATTGAATCATCGTTAATATCAAAAGCTTTTGTTCAAGTGATTTTATCACTAGAAACTTCAACACTTATGAATCTTGGAAAATCATAACTTTCTTTAGAAGTGAAAATTTTTATTGAATCAATATCTATATTTTTAGATAAATCATATGTTACAAATTTTCCATCACTTGGATTTCCAAAAATTCTACTTGTATTGATATTGTTGTCAAATTCAACCTTTTTATCGATATTTTTAGAATTTAGATTAGTGTCTATGATTTTTCCAAATTCAACCTTATTTTCTGTATAAACGACTAATTTTTGAAAAGAAATTTCTTGACTAACCTCTGAAATATTTCTAATAATTAAATATCTAGCTTTTGTATTTGTGTCTATATTGTTAGCATCTGTAATTTCTGTTCATATTACACCATTTATGGAATAGAATAATTTTAAGTTTGGATCATTTAGATGATTTTCTATTTGTTTGAGTTTATATATTTTTTTAAAATCAATCCCTATATACTCATTTGATTCTAATGTATAAGTTTGGTTTTGACTTAGATCAGCATTTAATAAAGTAAATTTATTATTTTCTACAAGAACATTAAAATTATTTCTTTTATTTTTGTTGGACACAAAAACATTTTCATTTGTTGGAACTTCTTTATTGATGATATCAACGGATTTTAATGATCATCAAGTTGAAGAGTTTCTAGTAGAAATAATTCTAATTCCGTTCATTTTTCCTGAATTTTCAGGAATAGCAATTGAAATTTCATCATTGTTATTGGAATTAATTTCTTGCGTTAAATCTGTATAAGTGTTATTAATAATTTTTTGAATTTTAAAATGATTTAAAGTGTTACCTACTTTTTGCAACAATCTCACTGCCTTAATTTCTCTGTAATCATTAAATAAAATATCTAAATAGTCATTTTCTTTAATGTTTCCATTATCGTTTATATGAGAAATTAAGGCGTATGTTGAATCATCTTTATCAGTTATATAATCAAAAAGATTGTTTTTAGATTCATTATTAACAGTTTCGCTGTTGGCAATTTGTAAATTTGGACTTTTTATAGTAAATTCTGGTTTTAATGATTTTTGTTCCCCACCTGCTACAAAAGTTCCAAGACGTCACCAAATAGGTCTGGAAACATCATTAACTATTCTTAGTTTATCTGTAAAACCAATTCCAGAAATGATTTGTCTTTTTTTATTATTCAAATGATATGAACCAAATTGTTTTCAAGAATTTGAATCATAATCAAAATATTCAATATGAAAATCAGTTAGAGTATCTGATTCTTTTGAAGCACCTTGTTCAACTAAAACTTTTGTAATATACCTTCTAGAAGGGTATGAAATAGAAACTGCAACATTTTGTGCAAAATTACCTGAACCATTAGATGTAATTCATCATTCTGTATTTTCGTTGTTATCTAAAATATTGTTTGAATTACCGCCGTGAGTTTGTAAATTTGGAGAATCTGTTTGATTAAAGACTCCGTCTTTGAATCATTCATAAATAGAGTCTTTTTCGTCGTAATCATTTATTACAAAATTAAATAATCTTATTCAACCATTGTCGCTGTTATCTTGTAAATTTCTAACTCTTACTGATTTTACATTTTGAATATTTAAATTTTCAATAGTTATAGGATTAAAATTTCCTCTATTAGAAACGTAAGCATCTCCACTGCTTTTTCATTCTTGTTCACCATCTTGGAGATATTCAAAAACAAAATTATAAAAATGATCTGCTCCACCACCCATTTTTAGATAAATTTTATTTAAAGAAATAGGACTGGAAAATTCTGAACCTATATATTCATTAGCATTAATTCTATTGTTGTTACCATCAAATACTGCGACTGATTCATTTGATTTTTTAAATATATTTTCTATAGACACACCTAAAGAAAGATTGGAATTATCGCCTCTATTACTAATAAATTTTTGAGTTACACTATGAATATCTTTATTTATTAAAATTTCAAAAGAGTTTTTTAAATATATTATTATCTTTTCAAGATAAGGAATAAATTTATCAAATTCTCCATTTATTTTTATATTTGAATCACTAAAAACCATTGTTTTAGCTTGATTCAACATTTTTTCAGTTATTACAAGATTTTTACTAGATTCTGAAATTATATTATGACTTTTATATACAATTGAGTTAGCTAAATTTAAAAAACTATTTGATAATAATGATAATTTTGTTAATCAAGGTTTTAAAGATGTTATAAAATCATTATTTAAATTTAACAATAATTTTACATTACTATCAAAATTTTGAAACATAGTTTTCAATTCATTTAAATCTGATTCAGTAATGTTTTTATTTTTGATTTTTTGAATCAAAACATCAAATAAAGCACTAAAATTATCATTTTGATTTTGGTTAATAATATATTTGTAAGTTTCTAAAAATGCCTGAATTGAATTATCATTTATTGAATTTACTTTTAAAATATTTTTAATTATATTTTTTTGTAAGAGTTCTTTATTTTGAATATTATATAAAAATTTAAGATTAAATTGTTTAAGATAAAAATCATTAACTTGTGTATTATTTGAAACAGTTACAATATAAGAATTTAATTTTTCTAAAAAATTATTTTCAATATTATTATCAATAATATTTCATTTAATAGTTCCTTTATTATAGGAACTTATGGTATTAAACATAATATTAGCTTTTTTACTAGTTACACGATTAAAACTATCAATAAATTCATTATTAAAATTGTAGTGATTTTCTTTTCCTGTCATTACAATTTTTATTTTTTCATTAAAATTAGAAACATAATTAGGAATAGATTCATCACTAGAATTGTTTAAAAAGTAGTAAATGTTGTCGTTTAAATCATAATTTTCTTTTATTTCTGTAAGTCAATTTGTTAAATCATTTAAAGATTTTACTTGAAGATCGGTAGTTAAATTATTTTCAGAAGAAGCAACAAATCCAAAAGATTTAATTCCTATATTAATTAATTGTTTAAGTTTTCCTTTTAAAATTTCTAAATCAGAACTATAATTATCGCCACCATTTATAGTTTCATATTGAAAAAAATCAATATTGTAAATAAAATCAATATTATGTTTTTGTGCAAAATTAGAAAGTTCTTTTATATTCTGAAGTTCCTTTTCAGAATATAATTCTCTTCATTTTTCGCTATTTTTAGGATTGTTTTTATCAAAGAAAGAATAAATATTAAAACCATTTTTGCTAGAAATTTGAATATTTTCTTTAATTGTTTCCATACTTAAATTTAAATCATCATAAATGGCCCTGTTAGGAATGTCAAAAAAATCATTTAATTTAAAATTTTGAATAGCTAAATTATCACTATTTTCAATAATATCTTGAATTTTTTGAATACCATAGTATATTCCTCTATCGTTTTGTGCTGTTAAAAAGAAAATATTTGCATCATTACTTTCAAAAAAGTATTCATCATTATGATTAGTTTGAAATTCAAAAGAAACAGAATAATTTTTAAATAAAGAATCTATATAATCATTTTTTGTACTTGAGTTTGAAATAACAATATTGGTCTTATTCTCTTCTATTTTAGAAGAAATGGAAATATTAAATTCTTTTGCTTTTAAAAAATCTATTAAAGAATTTAATTCATCATTAATTTTGCTTTCACTAGTTACAAAATTGATATCCTTTTTTATTACTGTGTAACTATCTTTATATTGAATATTTTTAGCTAAAATATTTAGGTTAAAATTGTAAATATCACTCTTTTGATTATCTGTATTTTGCTCTGCAGAAAGGAAAAATGAAAGAGGAATTATTGGTGATAAAACAAAAGAAGATTTGATTATATTTTTAATTTTTATTTTCATAAAAACTCCTATAATTAAAAATTATTTTTGATAAACTTAAAAAATATAAAATTTATATTTTTATTGCAAGATTGGTGATTTTAATATAATTACTTATATTTTAATTATAATGAATATATTTAAAATTAACCAAAAAAATGATTTTTATTATTAAAACAGAAATAAAATGTCACCCCCCATTCCCAATATAAAATGTCACTTTT